>JAPPKT010000298.1 GCA_028819675.1 Caldilineaceae bacterium
GTGCGGTAGAAGGCGACCTGGTCTTCGTCGAGTTGGATGCCGAGGCCGGGTGCGGATGGGGGGCGGGCTTCGCCGGCGCGGATGGGGAGGGGGTCCTGGAGGAGGTCGGTGTCATAGAAGAAGGGGCTGAGGATGTCGCAGGGGAAGGTTTCGGCGTCGATGGCCGGGGTTGCCATGGCGAGGTGAATCATGGCGGCGTTGCCAATGCCGAGCTCGAGGTTGCTGCCGACGGTGCAGACGAGGCCGGCGGCTTGGGCGACGGCGGCGACGTTGCGGGTGGGGGCGATGCCGCCCTTGCCGACGTAGAGGGAGATGACGTCGGCGGCCTGGGCGCGGGCGACGGCCATGGCATCCTGGGGCGAGTAGACTATTTCGTCGGCCATGACAGGCAGATGTGTGCGGCGGCGGACGTCGGCGAGCCAGGAGACGTCCTGGTCGGGTGTGGGCTGCTCGACGAAGTAGATGTCGTAGGGGTAGAGCTGCGGGATTGTCTGGACGGCGGTGCGGACGGACCAGCCGCCGTTGGCGTCTACGCCGAGGCGTACGTCGGGGCCGATTGCTTCACGGACGGCGGCGACGCGGGCCACGTCTTCGGCGGGGTCGAGGCCGACCTTGACTTTCATGGTGTCGAAGCCCTGGTCGACGGCCCAAGCGGCGATGGCGGCGGCCTGTTGGGGCGCCAGGCCGGAGACTGAGAACTTGGTCTTGACGCGGTCGCGGACGGGGCCGCCGAGGAGACGGTAGAGGGGCAGGCCGGCGACCTTGCCGAGGATGTCCCAGAGGGCCATTTCGATGCCGGCCTTGGTGAAGGGGTTGTTGGCGACGGCGGCGTTGACGGCGGCCATGAGGCGCTCGATTTGGGTGGGATCCTGGCCGGTGAGCAGGGGCGCGAGGATACTGCCGATGAAGTGGGCGGCGGTGACCTGATCTTCGCCGCTCCAGATTGGGGTGCAGGAGACTTCGCCAAGGCCCTCGATGCCTTCGTCGGTGTGGATTCTGACGAGGAGGAAGGGGGACTCGGTATGGCCGCCGCGGCCGCCGCGGATGGCCCTTTCGGGACTGATGGGAACGTTGACGGGAATTGTTTCGATTCTCGTTATCTTCACTTGGTACCTTCCCCGTTGGAATAGTCGAATCGATAGGGAATGCCGGGGGCGAGATCGCTGAAGGTGATCGTTGCGTAGCGGCGACCCCAGCGTTCCTGCCGGCCTGTCTGGCCGGTTGTGCGGGGCGCGCCCAGCGCGGGCGGCAGGAGGAGGGTTGCGGCGGGCAGGGGAGAGGCGGCGTGGAGGGTTCCTCCTTCAGCGTCGAGTGTGATGCACAGCTGGTCGCGACATTCGGTCCAGTCGAGCCAGTCGTCGGCGGAGAGGATCGGCATTCCCTCGGCGACGGCGGTGTCCCAGTTGCCCTCGATAAGGGGGCTGGAGTAGGTGGCAAAGCTGACAGGGTGGGAGTTGAGGGCGACGGGCGTGTAGTAGCGGCGGGCGGCACGGCGGATGATGGCGCCGGTCTCTTCGAGGGCGCGTTCGACGGGCCATTTGAAGCTGAATACGAATTCGGGGTGGATGAGGCACTCCTCGGTCCAGTGGGTGGGCTGCTGGAAGCAGTCGATGAGGGCGCCGGCCTCGTCGACGAAGCGGAGTGGACGTCCAGAGCCGCACATATAGCCGAGAAAGGGCGAGACGGCGATGTAGTTGAGGTCCATGCGGACGCCGAGATCGGAGAGATCGCGGGCGGCGTCAACGTAGCCGCGCCAGCGGACGGCGTGTTGGCGGACCGTGCGGACGGGGCGGCCGAACTCGCGCTGGTAGCGCTCGATGTTTTGGGCGAGCATGGGTCCGACGAGAGCGCTTTGCGGCTCCTCGATCTTCATCTGGCGCACGGTATCGGCTTCGAGGGCGGGGTGGACGCTGAAGGTATGGCCGTCGGCTTCCCAGGCCTCGATATGGTCGCGGGTCAGGTTGGTATTGGGAACGACATAGAAGGTGCAGCGGGCCCGGCGTCGGCGCAGGCCGTCGAGCAGGGTTTCGAACTGGGGGAGAGTCGACCAGTCGTCGTCGCTGGTCATGATGAGAGCGCTGCTCTGGCCGGCTTGGGGGTAGTACCAGAGGCGCGGGCGGGGCGCGAGCTCCTCGATCAGGCGGGCGAGCAGGGCGGTGTGGAGGTCGGCCTGCGGGATCAGCATCTGCTCCGGCGGAAGCTGTCCGACGAAGAGCTCGCTGGGGCGGTAGATGCCGTCGAGGCCGGCGAAGCAGAGGTCGACATGGTCGGGGTTGCCCTGGCGGAGGCGGGCGACGGTGTAGGGGAGGTCGTAGGCGAAGAGGACGGCGGCGCCGCGGCCGACTTGAGTGGACACAACTG
Organism: Caldilineaceae bacterium; assembly: GCA_028819675.1. Next base: position 2,362 of record JAPPKT010000298.1, read on the forward strand.
CGGGCGTTTCCTCTTCCGTGCCGTTTGCGGAAGTGCGGATTGCGGCCAGTTGGCTGATGGTCTCTGCGGCGTCCCACGACCATGCGACGGCGGGGGTCAGGACTTGGACCGATTCGCTGCACAGACCCTGCAAGGCGGTTTGATTGGTGTCGATGTGCAGCAGGCCGGCGTCGAGGCCGCGGTAGGAGGGACGCAGACCCAGTTCTTCGGTCAGCTGGGGTTCGGGCTGAAAGGCGATGAGCCGTCCGCCATCCTGCACGAAGTCGACCAGCTGGCCTATGTGGGCGCGGCTGAGCGCGGCGCGCGGCAGGATGATGAGATCGTGCGGGCCAAGGAGATTTGCGTCCAGCACGCTGATATCCTCTTCGAAAAAGTCAACGAAGCCTTCCATGCGCAGGATTTCGGCAAGATAGTAGCTGTAGCGGCTGCGGGCTTCTCCCGCATTGTGGAACAGGAGCATAGTTGGGGCCTCGTTCTCTGTAGGTGGGCCGGTCAACGGTAGAGCAGCCCTCGTGAAGTACTTTTTCTGCGTTGCGTTGGAAACAAGCTTATCAGTCGAAGGTTGGAATGGCGATTGCGCCGCCTCCCTGCTGGGCGGATTGGAGGGCGCAGATACCGGCGGCGATGGAGCGGGCGGCCTCGCGGGGGCCGATGGCGGGCTCTTCGTCGTCGATGATGGCTTTGAGGAAGTGTTGGGCCTGCTCGATCTCCATGGTGCCGTGTCCGAGGGAATGCCGGCGCTGGATGGCGGGATTGCTCCAGTTGGGCACGGAGACGGGCGCCATGCGGCGGGCGCCGGCGATCCTGTCGTGGTAGTGATAGTTGATGGTGTCCTCGATTGCGCCGCCCTGGTCGCGGGTACGTTCGAAGGAGCCGGCGCTGCCGTAGACGGAATAGTAGAGGCAGTAGGGGCGGACCATGCCGTAGGATACGGTCACTTTGGCGGCGGCGCCGTTGGTTGCTTTGAAGAGGGCGACGGTGGTGTGGGTGGTCTGCCAGCGGGACTGTTGTTGGGCGTGATAGGCCTGGGCTTCGATGAAGTCGACGCCCATGAGCCAGCGCAGGGTGTCGATGGCGTGGGGGCCGCCGCCGAGGAGGGTGGTCTGGGGCGTGTGCGGGTGGATGCGCCAGTGGTCGGGTGGGCGGTCTCTGACGATGTCGTGCATGGTGTGGAGGTATTCGCCCTCGCCGTAGAAGATTTCGCCGAGGTCGCCGGTGCGTATCATGCGCTGCACGTCGCGCAGGCAGAAGGCGTAGCGGACCTGGTTGCCCATGTGGTATTTGAGGCCGTGACGGTCGGTGAGCTCGATGATGCGCCGACACTCTTCGAGGGTAGTCGCCATTGGGATCTCGGAGAGGACGTGCTTGCCGGCTTCGAGGGCCATGATGGCGTGGCGGCCGTGGAGGTGATCGGGGGTGGCGACGACGATGAGATCGATGCGGGGGTCGTCGAGCATGGCTTCGTAGGTGGGGAAGCGGGTATCGACGCCGAATTCGTGTGCTATGCGGGCGGCGAGGTGATGATCCTGGTCGCAGAGGGCGGTGACGGTGGCGCCGTCCAGGAGTTGGAAGGCGCGCAGGTGGGAGCGGCCCTGGCCGAGGCCGAGTACGCCGACGCGGATGGTCCCTTTGTGTTTAGACGACGCATGTCCGTTCGAGTTTTCCATTTGCGTTTACTCTTCGCCAGTGATGCTCACTGTTTGACACCGGTAAAGACGATACCTTGTATAAAGTAGCGCTGGGCGAGGGCATAGAGCAGGATGCAGGGGAAGCTGACCATGACGCTGGCCGCCATGAGCAGGTGCCACTGCGTGACCTGATAGCCGCGGAAGAGGTTGATGCCGAGGGCGAGGGTGTATTTCTCGGTGGTGCTGAGGAAGATGAGCGGGTTGAAGAAATCGTTCCAGTGGTTGAGGAAGGAGAAGACGGCGACAACGCCGAGGGCGGGGCGCGACTGGGGCAGAATGATGTGACGATAGATGCCGAAGGTGCTGGCGCCGTCGATGCGGCCGGCGTCGTCGAGGTCGAGGGGCAGGCGCATGTAGAATTGGCGCAGCAGGAAGATGAAGAAGGCGCCGCCGCCGAGCCAGTAGGGCACGATGAGGGGGGCGTAGGTGTCGAGCCAGCCGAGAATGCGAAAGAGAATGAAGGTGGGGATGAGGGTGACCTGATAGGGGATCATAATGGTGGCGAGCAGGATCAGGAAGAGCAGGTCGCGTCCGGGGAAACGGAGACGGGCGAAGCCGAAGGCGACGAGGCTGGAGGAGATCAGCTGGCCGAGCAGGGCGAGTGCGGTGACGAAGACGGTGTTCCAGGCAAAGCGGACGAAGGGGATCGCCTCAAGTACGGCGGGGTAGTTTTCAGGGCGCCACGGGTTGGGGATCCATTCAGGCGGGAAGATGAAGATGCGGCCACTGTCCTTGAGGCTGGAGGAGAGTAGCCAGACGAGGGGGATCATCATCACGCAGGCGCCGGCAAAGAGGATGGGATAGATGATGAGCTTCTGGAGCAGGTCGCGGCGGCGTCTGCTGGCCAGCCAGTGGGGGGAGGCTGGAGCGGCGCCGAGCTCGATCTGTCCGCCGTCAGTGACGGGTGCGGGGCGGCGTGTGTTGCTCACCTCTGCCTCAGCTCGCCTTCATAGTAGACCCAGAGCGCGGAGGAGCGGAAGACCACTATTGTAAGTACCAGAATCACGGCAAACAGGACCCAGGCCAGAGCGGAAGCGTAGCCCATGCGGAAGAACTGAAAGGCGTTCTGGTAGAGATAGAGCACGTAGAAGAGGGTGGCGTAGCGGGGGCCGCCCTCGGTCATGATGAAAGGCTGCACGAAGATCTGGAAGGATGCGATCATGTTGATGACGAGGTTGAAGAAGATCACCGGTGTCATCATTGGAATGGTGACGTTGCGGAACTTCACCCAGACGCCGGCGCCGTCGATTTCGGCGGCTTCGTAGAGGTCGGTGGGGATGCCCTGGAGGCCGGCGAGGTAGATGAGCATGGGTGCGCCGACGGTCCAGAGGCTCATGAGAATCAGCGAAGGCAGGGCCCAGCGCGTGTGTCCCAGCCAGAGGGGGCCATCGATGCCGACCAGGGCCAGCATCATATTGAGGAGGCCGAACTCGGGGTTGAAGATCCAGAGCCAGAGCATGGTGCTGGCAATGACGGGAACCAGTGAGGGGATGTAGTAGACGGTGCGCCAGAGGCTGACGAAGCGCACTTTCTGATTCATGAGGAGGGCGACGGCGAAGGAGAGGGCCAGACCCATGGGCACGCTGGCGAAGACGTAGATGGACGAAACTTTGAGCGCCTGCCAGAAGAGGCGGTCATTGACCAGTTGATCGAAGTTGCGCAGCCCGACGAAGGTGGGCGGGCGGATTACTTCATAGTCGGTCAGGCTCAGATAGAATGAGGCGATGATGGGGCCGACGACAAAGAGTACGAGGCCGACCAGCCAGGGCATGATGAAGAGGTAGCCCTCGAACGCCTCGCGACGGATGTGGGCGGGCATCCGCCGGAATGCAGGCAGCAGTTGCATGGTAGTGACCAAACAGAATGGGGAGACGGCAGTTCACCGTCTCCCCATTTTCTGTTGCATAGGAGGGTCTACTGGTCCCACTCGGCGGGGCGGCGGGCGAAGATCTCTTCGACGGCGGCGCAGGCGCGTTCGGTGGCTTCTTCAACGGTGGCCTCGCCGGACCAGACGACGGAGAGCTCCTGGCCGACGGCGCTCCACCATTCGCCGGTGTCGGGCGTCGGATAGTAGTCGTGACCGTAGTTGGCGAAGTCGCTGGTGGCAACGCTGATGTCCTGGGGCTGGTGGAGGGCGAGGTAGGCTTCGCTTTCCACGACTGCGGTCAGTCCGGGCACGCCGTTGGCCATCATACCGGTCTGGCCGCCCTCGCCCATGAGGAACTTGACGAGCTGCCAGGACTCTTCAATATGGTCGCTACTGCTGAGGACGGACCAGGCGTTGGAGCCCATCTGGACGCTGCGGATGCCGGTATCGGGGTGGGCGGGCATGTGGGCGAAGTCCCAGTCGAAGCCGGCCTGGCGGATCTGACCTTCCTGCCAGGTGCCGCCGAAGTAGATGGCGACCTTGCCGGTGAGGAAGGGATTCTCCTGCCCCTGCAGGGTAACCGGTGCGGGCATGACCTCGTGCAGGAAGATGAGGTCGGCTATGTACTGGAGGCCGGCCTGTGATTCGGGGGAGGTCAGGGTACAGCTGGCGCGGTCGTCGCTGAGGACGGTGCCGCCGGCGCCGTGGATGAAGGAGGCGCCCCAGTAGGGGGGATTGAGCGGGCTGAAGTAGAGACCCCACTGGTCGTTGTCGGGGTCGGTGAGCTGCTGGGCGTAGGAGAGCATGTCGTCCCAGGTCCAGTCGGCGGAGGGGAAGTCGAGTCCGGCCGCGGCCAGCAGGTCCTTGTTAATGTAGAGGACCTGGCCGCCGGCGTAGAGGAGACCGCCGTAGAGGCCGCCCTTCCAGCCCCATTCGGGCTCCATGTCGTAGAAGTAGGCGTCCATGTCGACCTGGTCGGCCTCGATGAAGGGTACCAGGTCCACAAACATGCCGCGGGCGGCGCCGGGGATGACCCAGTTCATCTGGTTGATGGTGATGTCGGGGGCGGTGCCGGCGGCGAACTCGGTCTGCAGTTTGTCCCAGTAGGCGTCGATGGGACGGAACTCGACTTTCACGCTGATGTTGGGATTCTGCTCGCGGAAGCCGTCGATGGTCTGCTCCAGTGTATTGTTCCAGGCGTCGCCGAGGCCGTAGGAAGCGAGGCGGATTTCGACCATTTCGGCGCCGGATCCACCGTCACCGCCGGCGGGGGCGGCGATGGGGGCGCAGGCGCTGAGCAGGAAAAGGCACAGAATGGAAATTGCAAGCGGTGTCTGGAATCTGGTTCTTCCGGAATACAACTTCATTGAAGGGGACCTCCTGGCGCTATGGATTGAAGATGGGGATTGGACGGTCATCGGGCCGGTGTTGGTGGTCCGGCTGATGCACACGTTTCGGAAGTATATCAGTTTTGGGAGAGAAGCCAATTCCAGCAGGGCCTGGGGAGATCGCGGGGGTTCAGGAGTCGGTGCGGGGGCGTCGTGCGGCCGCAGTTCGGGGTGGCGAAGGGACAAATCGGCGGGGATGACCGGCCTATTGGGGCCTAGCGGGGCCGCTTCGCCATCAGGTTTTACGAAATTTGAAATTGGGGGTTGACTTTTTTAAGATTCTTGTGTATTATGTTGAGAATATTGTTACGTGATTTCAGAAAATCAAAGGAAGGCAGCAGATGTTTCTTGAACGGATGGCAGTGGAAGAGAAATCGCGGCGGGAGAGACTGGTTTCAGAAGCCAGGACATATGCGGGGCTTCGAACGTACCGGCGCGTGCCCCGCTGGAAGGTGCGGCTGTTCTTGCGACTTGGGGGGTGGCTGGTGGCAAGGGGAACTGCTCTCCAGGAGCGTTATCGACGAACTGAGGCGCGGCTGGCACTGACCGACTATTCCGGTCATAACGGGATGGAGCAGGCGCTATGAATCCACTACCTAGCGCTTGCCCGATCTGCCAAGCCGGCGATCTGACGGTCACCGGTTTCTTCTGCCGTGAGTGCGACAGCCGGGTGGAGGGGCGTTTCCTGGTGGAGACGCCTTTTGCCGGTCTGACGCCGGAGCAGATGGAGTTTGCGGCGACGTTTATCCGGTGTGAGGGGAAGTTCAACCGGATGGAGGAGGAGTTGGGGATGTCGTACCCGACGCTGCGGGGGCGGCTGCACGAGATGATCCGGGCGATGGGGTTTGAGCCGGGGCGGGATGAGCCGGCGCCGCTGCCGGAGAAGGCGCGGCGGCAGATCCTGGCGCAGTTGGAGGCGGGCGAGATCGACTATGAAGCGGCTATGGAGCAGTTGCAGGGCGGATAACGCTTTCGTGTCTCTTTGGTTGGCGAGATTGGCAGGCAGGCATGAGCAGGTAACCATTAGCTGGTTTGCAGGGGGAGAGAAATGAGTGAGCAGATACAGGTGGAGCCGGAATCTACGAGCCCGCGGGTGCGGATCCGCTGCGGAGGAGATTTGCGGGTCGAGGGTTGGGAGCAGGCGCTGATCGAGGCAGCCGGGGAGGGAGAGCAGCCGGTAGTGAAGGCCGAGTCAGAACAACTCGAAATCGAGGCTGCGTCGTCGCTGGTGGTGCGGCTGCCGTTTGCAAGCGAAATCGTGGAGAGTGCGGCGGGAGGACAGATTAAGGTAAGCAATGTGCGGGGCGGGGTGGAGATTGAACGGGTCGCGGGGGACCTGCTGGTGGAGGAGGCCGGCAGCGTGCGGATTGGGAGCGCGGCGGGCCGGGTGAACGTCGCGAAGGCGACCGGCGGTGTGGAGGTGACGAAGCAGGCGATGGGCGATCTGATTGCGGAGCAGATTGGGGGCGAGATCTCGATCGCGGCGGTTATGGGGCGATTGACGCTGCAGAATGTATCCGGCTTACGGGTAAGGCGGGCGCGTGCGGACGTGGATGTGCTGAATGCGGGCGGAAACGCGGTTGTCGAGAGAGCGGACGGCGCGGTGGAGTTCATCAACGTTGACGGCGCGGCAGGGATTGGCAAGGCGATGGGCCGGGTCAGCCTGAGGGGGGTGCAGGGCAAGGTGGCCTGCGATCAGGTGAACGGGGAACTGCATCTCGCGGACGTTGGCGAGGTGGCGGTGAGCCGGGTGATGGGGGATCTCACGGCTGAGAGTGTACGTGGTGCGTTGTCGTGCCGGAAGGCGAACGGGCGGGCAACGCTGCGAGAAGTGGGCGGTTCGGTCTCGATTGGCGGGGTGGGCGGCGACCTGGAGGTAGAAGGGTGCGGCGGCGCGCTGTCGGCCAAGTGCGGCGGCAGTGTTGAGCTAGCCAATGTTCGGGGCGACGTGCGCGTGATTGCGGGAGGCGATGTCCGCTGCCGTTTGTCGGAGGCGGAGGGAGGCTCGTTCAAGGCGGTTTGCGGCGGCGGGCTTACTGTTGAAGGCGGGGCAACGATGGTCGCGCGCGGTCCGGGCGTGCATACGTTCCGCGCCGGCGCGGGGAAAAGCAGTTATTCTGTGACTGCCGGTGGCAGCGTGCACCTGGATTCGGCGGGTATATTGAAGGGTCTTGGCGAAGAAGAAGGTGTGAGAGGGGCACGGGCGGCGGCGCGTGCGCAACGACGGGCCTCCCGCTCGCTGGGCAAGACGCTGCGGAGGACGTTGCGGGCGGCGGGCAAGAGGGCGGCTGAGGGCGATTGGGAGGATGCCCGCAGCTGGAGTTTCAGTTTTGACACGGATTCGCCGTCGTCCGGGGCTGCTGTGCGAGACGAAGAGCCGCTGACTGACTTTGAGGATATCGACGTGGACGTGGATGTGGAGGTAGATGTTGAGGTGGACGTTGAGCCTGTCTCTGAGGAGGAGCGGATGACGGTACTGCGCATGTTGTCGGAGGGGAAGATCACGGCAGCGGAGGCGGAGGAGCTGTTGGATGCGCTGGGCAGGCGGGCGTCGTAGCGTCAGGTACCGTTGGTATCATTGGAAAGGGCGCTCAGAATTCGGCAAGAACGGAAGGCCCGTCAGGGACAGTTCCCGCTTGAATGTTGGGAGAAACAACACCATTTGATCCGCGAAGGCACGCGAAGGGACGCGAAGGCCACCAGATGAAGATGGAGGAGGAAGATGGACATAGACAAACAGGATAACGACAACCAGCTTCCGGCGCGATTTCCGGCGGCGGTTGCGGTCCGAAGCAGCGGCGGGGTGGTGGAGACGGGGGAAGGCGGTCAGGCGGGGCTGCCGGAGATAGTGCGGCAGGTCCAGGAGGGAAGCCGGCAGCCGAGCAGTACGTTCTGGAGGAGGGTTCTCTTCTTCTGGTTCCGCATCTACAAGTACGAATGCCTGGCGAGTGAGAAGTCAAGTGTTTTGGACCTGCGGATTCCGATCCCTCTGCCGCTGATCGGGGCAGTTTTTCAGCAGAAGTTGAGCTGGTCGCAGGCGTTCCAATTTATAGAGCAAGGCCGCCGTCCGGATGGGATTCCGCCGGAGCGATTCCTGGAGTCGTGCATGCCGCTGGAGTTCCTACGGTTGTATGAGGGGAAGAACGAAAAGGAAGAGCTGTTGGTGATTGGATTGGACTGAACTGGAAACTGATATGAGAGCAGCGATTGAAATCGAGTCTTTGAGCAAGGTTTTCCGCAGCCGCGGCGGCAATGAGGTCGAGGCGGTGAGACGGCTGGATTTGACGGTGGAGCCGGGGCAGGTTTTTGGCTTTCTGGGGTCGAATGGGGCAGGCAAGACGACGACGCTGAAAATGGCGTGCGGCCTGGTGATGCCGACGACGGGAACGGTGCGGCTTAACGGATATGACGTGGGCAGGCAGCGGGGTCCGGCGATGCGGCAGATCGGGGCGGTGCTGGAAGGGACGCGCAATGTTTACTGGCGCATGAGCGCGTGGCAGAACCTGCTCTACTTTGGCCGCATAAAGGGGGTCTCGTCGAGCAAGGTGCTGAAGGCGAGGGCGGAGCAACTGTTGCGGGAGCTGGATTTGTGGGAGCGGCGGAAAGACCCGGTGGGGGAGTACAGCCGGGGAATGCAGCAGAAGGTGGCGATCGCGGCGGCGCTGATCGCGGACCCGCCGATCGTGCTGCTGGACGAGCCGACGTTGGGTTTGGACGTGCAGGCCTCGCGCACGGTGCAGGATTGGATAGTGCAGCTGGCGGAGGAGCGGGGCAAGACGGTCGTGTTGACGACGCATCAGCTGGACATGGCGGAGAGTCTCTGCGACCGGGTGGCGATCATGAGCCATGGACGGCTGCTGGCCCACCGTCCCACGGGGGAGTTGCTCGACCTGTTCCGGCGGGAGTTTTACCAGGTGCGGCTGCGGGGGCTGGTGGAGGCAGAGAAGAGCGGGGCTTTCCCCGGATTCACGGTCAGCCGGGAGAACGGGCACACGGTCCTGGCCGGGGAGGTCGGCGTCGAACTGTCGGTTTTCGAGCTGGTGGAGCGGGCGCGGGTGGCGGGCATGGATTTGATCAGCGTCTCGCCGGCGGAGCCGAACCTGGAGGAGATATTTGTCGAGCTGATAGAGCGGGCGGAGGAGACGGGTGGGCAGGACGGTGGATTGGAACTGGAGGCGGGCGACCGGCCCGCTGGCATTGAGGTCCGAGGGTAAGGCAATGGTGGTGACGGGAACGGTATTGTTGAATGAGTGCCAGAAGCGGTTGATCATAATGTGGTCGTACCGGTTCAATTTCATGCTCGAGACGTTCATGATCGGGTTTCTTTTCGTGGGCATCAGCTTCTTTGTGTCGGGCGGCAGGCCCACGGCGGAGCAGATGGCGCCGGCGCTGTTGGGCTACCTGACATGGTTTTTCGCGGTGTTTGCGATTTCGGATATGAGCCAGGGGATCCGTGAGGAGACACAGACGGGAACGCTGGAGCAGATGTACATGAGCCCGCTGCCGTCGGGTCTGCTGCTGGCGGGGCGCTCGGTGGCTTCAATATTCATCAGCAGCGGCATGGTGATTCTGATTGGCGGGATACTGATGCTGGGGTTGGGAATCCGGATTCCGCTTCGTCCGGAAGGCGTGCCGGTCTTTGCGCTGACCCTGGTGGGGCTGTATGGGTTCGCCTTTTTTCTGGGCGGGGCGACGCTGGTGTTCAAGCAGGTGAATGCGCTGAGCAACTTGCTTACGAATATGCTGCTGTTCCTGAACGGCTCTTTTCTGACGGTGGAACGGATGCCGGGCTGGCTGGAAGCGTTTGCCCGCAGTCTGCCGTCGACACAGGGGATCGACGTGCTGCGGCGGGTTGTGTTGGACGAAATGTCGCTGGCCAGTGTGTGGCAGGACGGAAGCCTGGTGTGGCTGACGGTGCATACGGTGGTCTTTTTGTTCGCCGGTTGGGGTGTATTTCTGTGGGGGGAGCGGGTTGCGCGCGGGCGCGGATTGCTGGGGCAGTATTAGGTTACGTTGACAATTGCGAGAGACAGATACGATTGATCCGCGAAGTCACGCGAAGGGGCGCGAAGGATACCAGAGGCGCATCAAGTATTCTTTGACGGATTGCGCGACGGGTGCAGGAGAGGTCAGCTGTCTGAGTTTCGGGGAGAGGGATATATGGCAACAGCGGAAGAGCGGATGCGGGTCTTGAAGATGATCGAAGAGGGAAAGATCACGGCGAAGGAGGGCGCGCGTCTTTTGGGCGTGTTGGGGAAGGGCGACGAAAAGGCGCGGCGGCAGCGGGGGCCAGGGGATGGCCGCGCGGCGGGGGAAGGGCGCTGGCTGCGTCTGCGCGTATCCGATACGAGGAGCGGCAAGACGCGGGTCAATCTGACGATCCCGATTGGGTTGGTCAACATGGGGCTGGCGGTCGGGGCGCGGTTTGTGCCGGACGTGGCGGAACTGGACGTTGAGGAGATTCAGAACGCGTTGCGGTCGGGGCTGCAGGGGAAGATACTGGAAGTAAGGGATGAAGATGAGCTGGTCGAGATTTACGTGGAGTAGAAATGTTTCAAGTGGAAGATGGGGTCATTTGGCGGATCGTAGCTAAATCGTAGGTATATTGTCCACTAAGCCGGTTGCGCTAAAAATGGAAGTTTTGCGGCTTGCAGATGGAGGTCCACCAGAGTAATTTTCGACAGTTTTGGGGGCAATTGACGAGAGTTTTGAGGAAGGGTGCGCGGTGGGTGCGGTTGACAGGAGGCGGGCAAAGGCTTATACTTAATGCAGCCGTACCCCCCAAGACGAACGGCCGTGAAAATGTTCAGCAAGACTCTATACAAGACCCTCCGTGCGGTGGACTTACCACTGTCTCGGACACAAAAGAGTTGACACTCAAGGATGAGCGTGAACGCTGACTGTTTTGCGAACTGTAGCAGGAATGCAGGCTGGGTTGGATTGCCTGCAGAAGCCGTAAAGACCTGGACGCCCGACGCGTCCGGGTTTTGTTGTTTTTGGGGGACGTGCATTTAACGGGAACCTGTCTCTGTTCCGTTTCGTTTCCTTCGTGCCAATCATCTCAGAGAAAGGAATGCAGAATGGACGCGATTGCCAGCCGTATCCTCAAAGCCCGCCAGTACGCAGCCGAGCGTGACGAGCGCTTGTGGGTCAACAACCTGCAGGTGAAGATCCAAGGCGAGCACTCTGATCACCGCGTTTCCTATGATCAGGGTTCATGGGATTGTGATTGCGAGGAGTTTCAGCGCAGAAGCATATGTGCCCATGTAATGGCGATGGAAGAGATTCTCGGTGAGGCGGTTGAACCTGCGATGCTCCCTATTCCGGGGTAGTGCAGGCGTGCAGAGTCCAGACAGTTTATATCTTGCGTGCCAGGCCGTTTGGCCTGGCACTTTTTTTTGGACGGCAGTTTTTGGTTGTTAGTTTTTAGTTGTTAGTTTCTAGTTTTTAGTTTGCGCCAGGGCACCATGAAGGGGAGAAGTGGGAGTTTGAAGCCTGCGGAAGAAGCTTGGTGTAGGAGCGGGATTGGATTGGGGTGGGGCGGATTTCAGTGGGGCGTGGGAGGTGTGGAATAATGGCGGGATGGGTAGCGTTATGAGGGATGGATGAGACGTGCGGCGCAACTGCTGATCGGGGTTCTGATCAGCGTCTTTTTTCTTTATCTGATTCTGCCTGGGCTGCATCTGCCGGATGTTTGGCGGGCGATGGGGCAGGCGAACTACTGGTGGATTGTGCCGGGTGTGGCGGTCTACATGGTGGGGCTGTGGGCGCGCACGTGGCGGTGGCATTTTATGCTGCGGCATTTGAAGCCGGTCTCGATGCGGAGGCTGTTTCCGGTGGTGTGCATCGGTTATTTCGGGAACAACGTGTACCCGTTTCGGGCGGGGGAGGTGATGCGGGCGTACGTGCTGTGGCAGCGGGAGGAGATCCCGATCAGCTCAAGCCTGGCGACGGTGATCATTGAGCGTGTATTTGACGGGCTGGTGATGCTGCTGTTCGTTTTTCTGGCGCTGCCGTTTGCGCCGATTCCGGCGGCCTTTCAGCGGTTTGTCGTCTTTGTAACATTTTTGCTGCTGATCGTGACGGCGCTTTTCATCTGGGTGACGGTGCGGCCGCGGCGGATTGCGGCGCTGTACGGCTGGCTGGCCGAACATCTGCTGCCGGCGCGGATCCGCGAGCGGACGGACGGCCTCTTTGAACGGTTCATGGCAGGGCTGGGGAGTCTGCGCAGCGGGCGGGATCTGCTGTTGATTTTTGCGACGAGCATCGTGGTATGGCTGATGGAGACGGTGAAGTACTGGTTCGTGATGCATGCGTTTGCGTTCAGTGTCAGTTTTCTGGCGCTGATGTTGATGAACGGGGTCGTGAATCTGGCGACGACGCTGCCGTCGGCGCCGGGGTACATCGGTACGTTCGATACGCCGGGGATCGAGACGCTGACGGCGTACGGGATCGATACGCAGCTGGCGGCGAGCTATACGCTGACGCTGCATGCGGCGCTGTGGGTGCCGGTGACGCTGTTGGGGGGTTATTATTTCTGGCGGGAGCAGCTGCGCTGGAGTGATTTCAGGAAGGCGCAGAAGCGGGCGGACCGGGCGGCACAGCGTGAGGCGGCCGTGATAGAATGAGGGGCGGCGTGAAAAGCAGTTTTTAGTAGTCAGTTTTTAGTTTTTAGTGAACTGCTTGTGTGCCGGGCTCTTGATGGGCATGGCGGGGTGGGTTGGGGCCAATTTGGACTTGCCGTGCCTGCGCCGGCTCACGCCTCGGTACGAGCCACGAGGCGGGGTGGGGGGAAGTTCGGTCGCAGCGGGTGGACAAGGTCGTATTACGCACACACTCGCTGCGGCGGGAAGTCTTAGGGGGGGCGTTGGGGGGGGGGGGGCCCCCCCCCAAGGGGGGGGGCCAAATGCCCCCCCCCCCCAAAAAAAACGGGGGGGGGGGTTTGGGGG
>JAPPKT010000263.1 GCA_028819675.1 Caldilineaceae bacterium
CGCCGGCGTGTGTGATCCAGACGGCCTGGGCGGACCAGAAGCCGGGCAGTTGGGGGGATTCGCCGAGTACGGGGAAGCCGTCGTTGGTGAATGAAAAGATGCCGTTGAGTCTGCGTTTCAATTCAACATCTTTGAGGCCGGGCATCAGTTCGCCGGTTGCGGTCAGCGCGGCCTCGAAGTGGGCAGGGGGGAAGGGCATTTCTGCGGGGGGCAATCCTTCCATGGCGCGGTCGGGGAGGTCGTTGGCGTCCACCAGGAGGGGTTCGTGCAGGTAAGAGCCGATGCCGATGCTTTCGCCTTCCTGCCGGAAGTACATTGCCTTGTCCTGATTGCGCAGGAAGGGGAGGGCTATCTCCTCGGTGGCGCCGGCAAGTTCGGACAACGGTACTGTCACGGCGTAGAGGTGTTGCATCGGCGAGAGTGGGATGGGCACCTTTGCCATGCCGCCGACCTTGGGTGCCCAGATGCCGGTGGCGGCGACGACGAGGTCTGTGTTGATGTCACCGTTGGTTGTCTGCACGGCGGTGACGCGCCCGCCGGCGGTGGCGAAGCCGGTCACTTTGACGCCGCCGGAAAATTGGGCGCCGGTTTGCTCGGCCGCGCGCGCCATCGCCTCTGCCGAACGAGTCGCCTTGGTCTGGATGTCGGAGGGGACGTAGAGCGCGCCGAGGATGCGGTCGGAGAGGAGTGGGAAGCGGGCGCGCGCTTCGTCGGGTGTGAGCAGGTGGCATTCCACGCCCCAGGCGAGGCCGTAGCCGTGCTTTCGTTTAAGGTCTGTGAGGCGCTCAGGCGTCCAGGCGACTTCCATGCTGCCGACCTGGCGGGTGCAGGGCTCGCCGTCAAGCTCCATTTGAGTCCAGAGATCGACGCTGTGGCGTGCGAACTCGGTCATCGTTTTGGAGGCGTTGATTTGGAAGACGAGGCCCGGCGCGTGCGAGGTGGAGCCGCCGGTCTCGAAGAGCGGGCCTTGATCGACGACGACGATCTCGTGCCGTCCGAGTTTCGTCAGGTGGTAGGCCACGCTACAGCCGGCGATTCCGGCGCCGATAATCACTACCTGGGCATGCTTGGGCAACATCATTGTCCCTACTTTCGGGTGACCGCGTTGCGGCCTCAGGCCATAATCTTCAGTTTCTCATACGGTACGACCAGCCGCAGCGGTTCGTCGTTGTAGAAACGTTGGATATCGCGAACGATCTCTTCGACCAGGCGCATGCGGTTCTCGACCGTGTGGCCTGACACATGGGGGGACAGGAAGACATTGTCGAGATCGCGCATGGGGTGGTCGGGGGATAAGGGTTCCGGCTCGAAGACATCGATGTAGGCGTTGAAGCGGTTCTTCTGCAGCTCGGCAACCAGGGCATCCTGATCCAGAACCCAGGAGCGGGCGGTGTGTACGAAGAGTGCACCGTCGGGAATCGACTCAAAATGGGCGCCGGTGATCATCTTTCTGGTCTCGGGGGTGATGGGGGCGTGCACCGAGATGATATCGGAGCCGGCAAAGATCTCTTCCAGGGAAACGCTGCGCACATCGAGCAGGAGGGCGTCTTCCTGGGTGAGATAGGGGTCGTAGACCGACACGTCGCAGTTGAAGGGTTTGAGCAGGCCGATGACGCGGCGGCCGACCATGCTGGCGCTGACGAGCCCCACTTTTTTGGAATAGAGGGAGTGACCGGGCCAGTTGGGGGCGGGTTTCCAGCCGCGTTCGACCTTCATGGTGTGTTCGTAGGGCCAGAGGTTGCGCTGACCGCTGAGCATGGCCCAGAGCGTGTATTCGGCAACGGATTCGGCGATTACGTCGGCGGCACTGAGGAGGACGATGCCGCGTTCGTGGCCGGATTCTGCCAGGCGGGTCTTGACCGAGCCGGCGGCGTGGCCGACGATCTGCAGGTCGGTGGCTGCGGCTACGTGTTCGTCGGTGATGAGGGGCGACCCCCAGGAGGTGACCACGACTGACGCGCCGGGGATCATCTCGAGCAGCTCATCGCTTGTGTAGTTGCGATCAAGCTTGTTCCAGATCACGGTGCCCAGGCTCTCCAGTATGGAGACGGCCTCCGGGGAGAGGATGTCTTCAGAGAGACCAACCGGGGGCAGGTAGAGAATCTTTCGTTCTTGCGTCATGCGAATGTGTCAGCCTTTCACGCCGCTGAGTGAGATGCCGCGAATGATATAGCGCTGCATGAGTATGAAGACGAGCAGTGTCGGGAGAAAGCCGAGCACGGCGCCGGCCATATCCAATCCTGCATCGCCGCCGGAGCGCGCCACGGTGCCCAGGCCGACGGTCAGGGTGCGCATATCGGACTTGGATGTGACGATCATGGGATAGAAAAAAGAGTTCCAGTTGCCCATGAAGCGGAGGACAGCCAGCGTCGCCATGGTGGGCACGACCTGCGGCATCAGCACATGCCACCAGTTCTGCCAGAGATTGGCGCCATCGATGGTCCCGGCATCGTCATAGTCGCGGGGGATGCTCAGATAGGCCTGGCGCAGCAGGAAGGTGCCGAAAATGGAGGCAAACCAGGGCCCGATCAGAGCTGTATAGGTGTTCACAAGCCCGAGCTGCGAGAGAACGACGAACTGGGGCACGATCAGGGCTGTATCCGGCATGATCAGAATGCCCAAGAATAGTACAAAGATGACGTTCTTGCCCCAGAAATCGCCCCTGGCAAAGGCAAATCCGGCCATACTCGAGGTGATCACTCCGCCCAGGGTTGATATGACGGCGACATAGACACTGTTGAAGAGCCAGCGCAGTGCGTCTGTGCGGGCAAAGAGTGTCTGGAAGTTCTCCAGGGTCATCGGCGTTGGGATCAGTTCGACTGGGAAGGTGATAAAGCGAATGTTCTGGGTGAGAGAAACCGACAGCATGATCAGAAACGGCCCAACGGTTGTGATCGCCACCGCGGCCATCAGCAAGTAGATTATAGTCTCTCTAATCGGGTTGGGCTTTTCGACTGAGGTGCTGCTGGTTTCGGAAACAGACATCTGGAGAGCTCCAAAGCGATCATTCCAAGATAAAGAGACAGGCGCCGGTCTCTTCCAACAAGGGCTTTCCTTGATGACCGGCGATTTTCCCTACATGTCAGCTAATAGACGTCTTCTCCAAAACGCAGATAGCGGGACTGAATCAGTGCGATGAGCAGAATAATCAGGAAGAAGAGTATCGAAAGGGCGGATGCGTAACCGAAGCGGCCGAAGTTAAAAGCTTCGTTGTAGATCTGGTAGACCACGGTGGTTGTGGCGTTCACAGGCCCGCCGCCGGTCAGTATGAAGATGGAACCGAAGACCTGCAGTGCGCCGATGGTGGCGATGACGATGATAAAGGCGGCTGTTGGGCGCAGAAGTGGAATGGTGACGTAGCGATGAAGACGCCATCCGTTGGCGCCATCGACTTTGGCGGCATCATAGAGTTCATTGGGGATGGCCTGCAGCCCGGCAAGCCAGATGACCATAAAGTAACCGAACGCCTCCCACAAACTGATGCCGACAATGCTGGGCATGGCCTGGTATACGTCGATCAGCCATCTCTGGGGCGGGATGCCGACAAGCCCGATCAGAAAGTTAAGAGGGCCGTCGGGGCGGGGCGAAAGGAAGCGGCGAAAGATCAGGGCAAGGACCGCCACCGACGTAATGTTGGGAAGAAAGTAGATGGCGCGGAAGGCTTTCATGCCCCGCAACGGCCTGTTTACGAGCACGGCAACGCCCAGAGAAATTGCCACCAGGAGGGGGATATACATTAGCGTAAACCAGGCCGTGTTGAGCATGGCCTTGTGGAGCTTGGCATCGGTCAGCATGTTGATGAAGTGTGCGATCCCGACAAATTCACGCGTCGAGAGCAGATCTGTCTTCAAGACACTGTACCGGAACATCGAAATCCAAGGGACCAGGTTGAAGACCAGGAAGACAACGGCGTTAATGATGATAAAGGGATACCAGGACAGGGATCGCCGCAGCCGTCTCAGGAACTGGGAGGTTGCGCGCTGGGATGGGCTCGCAACGGCCATGATCAGTTTCTCCATTCCGAACAAAAAACCGCAGAGTTGCTGAGATGGGAGGCTTTCCCGCTTCTCCGCAACTCTGCGATCTGAGTTGGGACTGCTTAGACGGAGTTGACTCCGTTATCCATATTGTTCCAACAGAAGCGCATCGATCTCAGTCTTGATGGTCTCCAACGCTTCTTCGACTGTGGCCTGACCTAGAATGGCGGCCTGGAACTGCGGGCCGGCGACAACCTTACTCTCCTGCCAGAGGGTGTTGGTGTCGACACCGGCAAACAGCAGCGGTCCGAAACGGTCCACGTACTCGGCCGTGCATGGGGCAGGACTCCAGATTCCCTTGGCCTTGTTGCCGACAGGGGTCGTGCCTGCCAGGTTGGCGCGTGTCCCGACCTGTTCGGGCGCAAGCATGTACGTAACCCAAGTGACGGCAGCGTCGACCGCGTCGCTCTGACTGGTGATGGCCCAACCCTGGCCCGAAACGATGCCGGAAACCGCGGTAATTGAGCTGTCCTTGCTGCGGGGGTGGCCGATCACGAACTCCAGATCCGGGTTTGCTTCAACGTCTTGAACGCAGGCTGCATCTTCCCTGCGTCCTGTCACCTGTTCCAATGAACCCCAATAATCGGGAAGGCCGCCCTGTTCATCGACGCTGCCGATGGCGTATTCCAGGGGGACCCAGCCATTGTCATATTCAGTGACCCAGCGGGTCAGGGCATCAATGACGGGCTGCTCCAGGAAATTGGAGGTGGTGCGATCGTCGGCGTAGACCTGCCCGCCTGCTTCGTGCACGGTAACCAGGAATTCACCCCAGTTGAAGGTACTGAGGTTTTCCAGATACCAGTTGTTTTCTGCGGCTTTTTCAGCCAGGGCATAGAGCTCGTCCCAGGTCCCGAATGCCGCGGTGGCCGGGTCATAGCCCAGTTCTGAAAGCAGGCCGCCGTTGTAGGCGATGCCGTTGACTTCGGCTTCGAACAGCGGCATGTAGAGGACACCGTCCATGCTGGCCGCATCGATTTCGGCGCCGGTATAGTCGGCCAGGACCTCGGCGGACAGAAGGTCGTCAAGACCAAGGATCACGCCTTTGGTGATATAGGCTGGCACGGTATCGGTGGTGGCATCCCAGATATCGGGCGCCTCGCCGGCTGCTGCGGCGGCGTAGAGTTTCTCGCGACGCCCGCCCCAGGGCTGTACCTCGACCTGCGCCATGATGTCAGGATGGGCAGCATGGAAGCCCTCATTCAGAGGGGCATAGACGATGTCGCCATCATTCTCCGTGCGGGGATAGGCCCAGATGTCGATGGTCGTTGTAGCCATGGCTGCGTCGCCGCTATCGGCAGCGGGCGCGGCCGGGGCGACACAGGCCGCCAAAGCCGAAGTAACAGTCACGCCGGCTGACAGCTGCAAGAACTTGCGTCGGCTCAATACTGGTTGCTTCATGGGATCCTCCTAAAGGAAATGTATGGATATTGGCAACTGCTAATCCAGGCAGAGTGAGGCAAGTACAATTGTGTGGCGGTTGCGTGATTATATCGCAATCATTGCGATATGGGACAATCTGCAAGACTCGAAACAGGTCTTAACTGAGTCCTGCGCAAAGATGTTCGGCTACGTTTTCTTGCGCCACAGTCTCCTGCTCGCCGCCGATCAGGTCTTTGACTGTGACGGTACCGGCCGCCAGCTCGTTTCCGCCCAGCAGAAGGGCGACGGGGATGTTGCGCTCCTCGGCGTATCTGAACTGGCGTCCGAGGTTGTCCGGATCCGGGTAGTGGTCGACGCGCAGACCGGCCTGCCGCAGCGCGATTGCCAGCTCCACGTTGGCGGCCAGCGTCTCGCGGTCGAAATTAGTAACCAGGACCTGGGGTTGTCCGGCAAGCTTTTGGGGGAAGAGGCCGCGTTCTTCCATGATGAGCAGGACGCGCTCCAGACCCAGGCTGAAGCCGCAGGCGGGGATGGAGCGGTTGCTGAACATGCCGATCAGGTCGTCGTAGCGTCCGCCGGCACCGCCGGAGCCGCTCAGGGTGGGGAACTCGATTTCGTAGATTGGCCCGGTGTAGTAGCTAAGGCCGCGCGCCAGGTATGGGTCGATGCGGATGTGATCGCCGGCCGGGCCCGACGCCGTCAGCGTCATCACTTCTTTCAGTTCGGCCACGGCCTGTGCGCCGATGGCGGAGCATGCCAGCCTTTCCTCAAGCCAGCAGAGCGCTGCGTCGGTTTCCTCGGGTGCAGCGGCCATCAGTTTCAGAAGAGCTGTTGCGGCCTTCTGATCGAGGCCCCGGGTGTGTAACTCTTTTTCCACGCCGTCCAGGCCGATCTTGTCCAGCTTGTCGACGGCGACCAGGGCGTCCGACTCCAGTTCCGCGGGCACGCCGGTTACTTCCATCAGGCCGCGCAGGACGCCGCGGTGGTTGAGGCGCAGCAGGAAGCCGGCCGCATCGCACCCGTGGAAGCCGAGCTCCTGCAGGACCTGAGCGCCGGCGTTAAGGACCTCGGCTTCGACCAGTTTGCTGGAGGAGCCGACTACGTCCAGGTCGCACTGATAGAATTCGCGGAAGCGCCCCTTAGCGGGGCGGTCGGCGCGGTAGACCGGTGCGATATGGTAGCGCTTGAAGTAACGGGGGAGCTGGTTGCTGTACTCGGCGACGATGCGGGCCAGCGGGACGGTCAGGTCGTAGCGCAAACCGGCGTCGGCGATTTCGTCTTGGGTTGGGGTGTCGGCGAGCGCTCGTTGCAGTTTGGCGCCGCGCTTGGCGACGCGGAAGATGAGCTGATCGCCCTCTTCGCCGTATTTGCCGAGCAGGGTATCCAGGCGTTCCATCACCGGTGTGTCGAGCGGTTCGAAACCGTAGCTCTGGTAGACGCGTTCGATCACATCGATGACGTATTGGCGGCGCAGCACGTCGAGGGGCAGGAAGTCGCGGGCGCCGCTGATCGGCTTGGTTTGGAATCGGGCCACTGAAGTTTCTCCTGGTAGGTTGCGCCGCCAGACTGAAGAAGCAGCGCGTTCAGCAGCATCTTACACGAAGAGATGTGGAGATAGAAAGATTGGGGAGGAGGGGAAGATCCCTATTCCAGTCCGCTCTTCAGGACGTCGCGGTAGGCGGCGACGCGGTCGCGGCGTAGCGCGCGTTTGTGGCCCAGAAGCGCTTTGAAGGATTCGCTTATAATCTGCAGGCGAAATTCGAGGAGCAGATAGCGCCGCAGGAGGGCTGCCCACATGGGGCCGTGCCACTTGCTCATATAACGCACCTTGCTGCGGTTGAAGAGGATATGGCGCCTGGCGCTGACCTGGCCGCTGCTGCGGCCCTCGGCGTGGATGACGATTGCGCCGGGGTCGTAGACGACGCGCCAGCCGGCGCGCCTGATGCGGCGGCAGAGGTCGGTCTCTTCGCTGTACATGAAGAACTGAGGGTCAAAGCCGCCGAGAGCGGCCAGCACCTCGCCCCTCACCAGGAGGGCTGCCCCCACCAGCCAGTCTACGTCTTGGCGGGCGTCGGCCGGCCAGTCGGCGAGGTGGTAGCTGCGGGTCCATGGATTGCGGGGCCACATCTGCTCGAGCCAAGTGCTCTCGAAGAAGCCGGTGAGGCGGCCGGGGAAACGGCGGCGGCTACTTTGCAGTGCGCCGTCGGTGTAGCGCAGCTGGGGTCCGATCGCGCCGATGGTCTCGTCTTCGTTGATGCCGTTGTAGAGGGCCCACAGGCTGCCGGGCAGGAGTTCGGTGTCCGGGTTGAGGAAGTAGATGAAACGGGCCTTGGCGGCGGGACGCGGGGACGGGTTCGTTACTGAATTGTTGTCAGATGTCCGAATTGGTGCGGCCGGGCCCTCTGCTTCGATCTGACCAGAGGCTTCCCTTTCTTCTTCCTGGGTCGGCAAGGGGTGAATCCCCATCGCTTCGAGCGCCCGGTTGTTGCCGCCGGTGAAACCCAGGTTTTCGTCGCTGAAGATGGTCTGCACCCAGGGGAAGCGGTTTGGCAGGAGAGACGGCGTGGCGTCTTCGCTGGCGTTGTCGAGCACCACGACCTGGATGGTGGCCTCGTTGTTCGGCCCGAAGCGGCGCACTGCTGTCGAGGAGCGGGAGACGGTCTTGCGCTCTGCTTTATCGGGGCGTCCTTCGTCTATCGGCGTGCTCTGCTGTTCGATCGAGGTAAGGCAGGCGCGCAGATGGTCCCAGACGTTCCAGGAGATGATCACGATCACCAGATCGGTCGGCGGCGGTCTTCTGTCCGTTTGCTGGAGGGTCTCGCCTCTTTGAGGCCCTGCCCGGCCGCGAAGTCGTTGAAGCATCACGTTCGCAGATGGATGGAGGCCGGTTGTCGGGCACAGCGCAGGGATATGCGCTGATCTCTGAATGCTGGTGGGTTCGATTCAGCTGGTGCGCTGCACAACAAAGGCGCAGAGGCCCAGAAGCGATCGCAGGCAGAGGTTGTCATTGAAGGGAGCCAAGTCGTGAACCGCGTGATCGAGAAAGCCGAGGGCTTCCTGACGGGAGGCTTCGATGGCGCCGCTGGCGCGCACGGCCTGAACGATCTCCTGCACGGTTGTGGACAGGATGTCGGGGTTGCCGGCATCGGCGCGCTCCCTGGCCTGGAGCAGCCGGGACACCACTTTTTGCGGCTGGGGCAGTTCGCGCAGATAGTAGAGGAACGGCAACGTCAGGGTTCCCTGGCGCAGGTCACTGCCAACAGGCTTGCCCAGGGTAGCGTCGGTGCCGACAAAGTCGAGGATGTCATCCACGATCTGGAAGGCCATTCCGAACTGGTAGCCGAAGGATTTCAGCGCCTCGACCCGGTCCGGCGGCAAGCCGACCAGGACGGCGGCAGCTTCGGTGGCGGCGCTGTAGAGACTGGCCGTCTTGGCATAAATGCGCTGGTAGTAGGCCTGGCGGTCCTGACGAAAGTCGTTGCGGTCGGAGAGCTGGCGCATTTCGCCGTCGACGATCACGCGCAGGGTATTACTGAAGATGGTGATGACGCGTACGTTGCCGGTTTCGGCGGCGAACTGGGCGGAGCGGGCAAACATATAGTCGCCGGCGAGAACTGTGGCGCCCGCGCTCCAGGAGGCGTTGAGCGTGGGCGCGTCACGACGCAAGAGCGCGCCGTCGATGACATCGTCGTGGACGAGCGTGGCGGTGTGCAGCATCTCTACAGCCGCGGCCAAGGCGATGAGGGTTTGCGGTTGGCGGTCCTCACCCGTGAGCGCCGGCGTTCCGTCCACATGGGGGTGTGAGTTGTTGCGCTCCGGTTGGGCGTCCTGGAGCCCTGCGGTCAGCAGCGCCAGGGCAGGCCGCAACCGTTTCCCGCCCTGGCCGATCAGTTCAAGAAAGGCGTTGGCCAGGGGCGCGAACACATCGACGTCAACGCTCTTCATCTTCTCTTCGACCTGGGCAAGCCCCCCGCGCACCGGCGCAAGCAGCGTCGACGCATCCTGCGGCGCCAATAGCATGCGACGGAAATATCCGTACGGGATCTCTTCGATCGCGTCGAGGGCGCTTGAGCGCGGCCTCATCTGCGGCCTATCCTGCGCCAAGGGTCTCGCTTCCGTATCGGTGAGCTGTTCGATCTGGGCCTGGTCAACCATACCAAAAATGTCACAAAGCCATAGAGCGGCGGATTACGACGGACGGACGGCAGCGACCGCAGTTGTCTCCGGCCTCATGGTACCAGCCGGCGGTTGAAAGATCGAGAGGGCGACAGCAGTCGTACGGGCCGCTATCTCCTCAACGGGCATAGCCAGGAGCTCGGCGAGCTTCTCGGCCACCAGAGCCACATACGCGGGTTCGTTGCGTTTCCCTCGAAAGGGATGCGGCGTCAGCCAGGGAGCGTCGGTTTCGAGCATGAGGCGGTCGAGATCCAGGTGCGGCACCAGTTGGTGCAATACCCGTGCGTTCCTGAATGTAACCGGACCGCCCAAGCCGATGGCGAAGTTCCAACGGTGGGCCGCTTGCGCCAGTTCTTCGTCACCGGAGAATGCGTGCAGTACGCCCCAAAAGGTCTTCACTGCCAGTGGGGAATTGCGCGTCTGTGCGCTGGCCGCCCACTCCTGGAGGATGCGCGCCAAGTCGGTCGACGCCTCCCGGTTATGGATGATGACCGGCAGGCCCAGCTCGGCGGCCAGTTCCAGCTGCGCCCGAAATGCTTGTGCCTGCTGCTTGCGGGAGACGGTCCCCCAATGGTAGTCCAGGCCGATTTCTCCGATGGCGACAACTTTGGGATGATCGACCATTTCGCGCAACTGGATTAGTGTCCGTTCGCTGAAATCGGCGCTGCTGTTGGGGTGGATTCCCACGGCAGCGTACACTTGCGGATGCCGGTCGGCCAGATCGATGGCCTGCCGGCAGTGAAGCAGGTCGATACCGGGGTTGACGATCATGCTCACGCCGTGCGCTTGTGCGCGCTCCAGCACGGCGGCCCGGTCCGCATCGAACTGCTCCAGGTCCAGATGGCAGTGGCTGTCAACCAGCGTCGGAACGGTCATGTGCGCTCAAATGGCGACATAGCAGCGCATCCGGTTTTGCGGTTCCTTTGAAGGCAGACGAACATGACTTTTTCTGGCATACGCTATTTGTTAATTTTATCACATATTATCAGTGCATAAAAGCCTATCAGAGGTCAAATTGACTGATTGTCATTAAGGGAGATTGGAGGTTGAACTCCGTCCTCTACGCAGGTTTTCGTCTACAGTCCCACCAGCTTTTGGCCATCGGCAAGGATCGCGGCCACCTGCTCCTTGCGGGTTGTCTCGGTGTAGATGCGGATCAGGGGCTCGGTGCCGGAAAAGCGCACCAATAGCCAGCCGCCATCTTCCATCGGGAACTTGTAGCCATCGACGGTGATGCGGTCGGTGACGGCGATGCCGCCCAGCTTCAGCCCGCTGATATCGACATCATCGAGTCTTTGCTGGGCTGCGGCCTTCATGTCGGCGCCGGTGAGGCGGATGTCGACCCGGTCGTAGAAGTGCTCGCCGACCTTCTCGAAGAGGAGCTGAAGCAGCTCGGTCGGCTTCTTGCCTGTACGTACCATCATGTCGAGCAGGCAGAGATTGGAGAGAATGCCGTCCCTCTCGGGAACGTGGCCGCGGAAGGCATAGCCGCCGCTCTCCTCGCCGCCGATCAGCGCGTCGTGCTCCAGCATCGCCGGCGCCACAAATTTGAAGCCGACGCCTGTCTCCACAACGGGCACGTCGTAGGCCGCGCACAGCTTATCGAGCATCGAGGTGGTGCTGAGGGTCTTGACAATGGGGCCGCGTTCGCCGCGCACCTCGAGCAGATAGTAGGCGAGCAACCCGTAGACGCGCAGCTGGTCGACGAACTGGCCGTTTTCATCGCCGAAGCCGCAGCGGTCGGCGTCACCGTCGAGGATACAGATGCAATCAGCCTCCACGGAGCGGGCGACGGCCAGGCCGGCGTCTACGTTGGGGGGAATCGGCTCAGGGCGGTCCATTTCGGGGAAGACCGGGTTGCGGTGCGCGTGGATTTCGATGACTTCGGTTTTGCCGCCGCCGAGGATTTCAGTTAACCAGCCGGCGCCGTTGCCCCACATGCTGTCGACAACGATTTTGAGGCCGGCGTCACGAATGCGCGTGACATCGATCAGGCTGGACAGGTGGGCCAGATAGGCGGCCTGCGGCTGATGACGCCGCACTTTGCCGGCGGCGAGGGCAGCGTCGAGAGAGATGCTCTTTACCCCGTCCGAGCTGGGAATGCGGGCTTCGATGGCGGCCAGTCCATCAGGCGGCACCGCGCCGCCGCTGGCGTCGCGCACTTTGAAGCCGTTGTCCTCGGGCGGATTGTGGCTGGCGGTGATGTTTACGGCGCCGGCGGCGTTGTTGTTGACGGCAGCGAAGCTGATCACCGGCGTCGGCGCGGCGCCGTCGATCAGCAGGACCTGCAGGCCGTTGGCGGCCAGTACCTCAGCCACCGCGGCTGCGAAGTGTTCACCCTGAAAGCGCTGGTCGTGGCCGACAACGACCGTTTGGGAGGCATAGCCCTCGTCCATGAGCCAGTTGGCAAAGCCTTGGGCACAGCGGCGCACATTGGCAAAGGTGTAGTCTTCGGCCATGCGTCCGCGCCAGCCATCGGTGCCAAAGCGTATTTTCGTCATGTAGTTTCCTTCGGATCGGGAGTTTACTTCAACATTGAGGATGTGCGCGAAGCGGGAGTGCCTGCGGCCCAACGACACGGACAGCCATAGTTGCCTGATTGGTTCTTGTAAGCCTACTGCATATCAGGGGAATGGGCAAAGAAAGGGCGTTTGAAGGGTTGCCGCGGTCTAGTGACTCTTGCGCCCGATGAACAGACCTTCGCGCAGGTGAAAGAGCGTCTTGCCGTCCTCTCTACGGGGATGGAGGAATTCGTGCGTCTGGGGCGGGCCGTGCCAGAGGAGCGCTCGCAGGTAGGACTGCATCGCGGGGTCGTGGCGGGCGGCCCAGTCTTCGAAGACCATCTGTTTTTCGAGGATTTCATGCTGGGAGAGTTGCAGACCGACCTGCGCGTAACCCTCCAGCCACTCCTCCACGCTGAGGCAGCGCCCGTGGCTGGGATCGCGCAGTTTCTCGAAGGCGTTGACAAAATCGCCGGCTACGCCTTCCGGCACGACGTTGTCCACGACCGCGAGAATGCCGCCGGGACGCAGCACGCGCACGGATTCGCGCAGGAATGCGTCGACGTTGGGGAAGTGATGGGGGGCGATGCGGCAGGTAAGCAGGTCGAAGTGGTCTTTCGCGTAGGGCAGGTTTTCGGCGTCGGCGTGCTCGACGATCACGTTGTCGACACCGCGTTCTGCAACCTGCTCGCGGGCGACGGTCAGCATCTCTGCAGTGATGTCGGTGGCGTGCACATGGGCGACGTGGGGGGCGAAGGCAAAGGCGGTGTGGCCGGCGGCGGTGGCGATGTCCAGCACCTGCCAGTCCGACTGCGGCTCGACCAGCTCGACCAGTCGTTGCAGGCTGGCGCCCTTGGCGTGGGGCCGGCTGGTTATGTATGTCCGGGCATGGGCGCCGAACTGCTCTTGTACTGATTTCTTGTCCATCTGTCCTAGCCTTTCCGACGGTCCTGGTCGAACTTCTCAGATCGGGCCTCTAGTATGGCGCGCAACAGCGGCTCGTGAACGCCCGGCTGACCGTTGCTGGCGATGATGCAGTGGTCGTCCAGACCGAAAGGCGCGCCTTCGTAGTTGGTGACGAGACCGCCGGCCTCGTGCACAAGGAGGACGCCGGCGGCGACATCCCACGGCTTGATCCATCCTTCCCAGTAGGCTGAGAATGCGCCGGAAGCCACATAGGCCAGGTCGGCGGAGGAGGCGCCCATGCGGCGCACGCCGCGGCAGATCGGCATGATGCGGGCGAATTCGGCCGCGTTGTTGTCCTGGTTTTCGGCGCGGTGGTAGGGAAAGCCGGTCGTCAGCAGCGCGTCAGCCAGTGTGGATGCCCGGCTGACCTGCAGGCGCTGCTGCTCGCCGCTGCGGCGCCGCAGATAGGTACCCTGGCCGGCCTGCGCCCAGAAGAGATCGAACTGCGGCAGGATCAGCGAGAGGCCGAATATGGTCGTTTCACGGTGGATGAGAGCGATGTTGATGCCGAACCAGGGCAGGCCAGCGGCAAAGTTGATGGTGCCGTCAATCGGATCCACCAGCCAGTAGTAGTCGTCGTGGGGCCGTTCATCGCTTTCTTCGCCCCAGAAACCGAAGTTGGGTGTCAGGGCGGCCAGCCGGTCGCGAATCAGGGTCTCGCAGGCCAGATCGGCCTCGGTGACCAGGTCATTGGGAGTTGACTTGGCATGGATAGAACGCAGGCCATTCTGCTGCATTGTCAGCGCCAGTTCGCCGGCCTGACGTGCCAGTTCGAAGAGAGGTGTTTTCGCGACCGGCAATTCCTCTTCCTGGGATGAGGTTCGTTCTGTTTCCGTTACGGCGGTCACGGCTACATCTCCTCGCGAAAATGGAGGCCGCGCCGCTGCTTTTCCTTCATCGTGGCCTGACGGATCATCTCCCGCACCTCCATCGGATCTTTGACGTTGTTAAGCGTAAATTCAGGATGGCTGGGATCGTTGCTGGTTATCGTTACATCGCCCACATTCAGTGCCCTTTCGCCCAGATGCTGGTTCACCGAAGTGTCGCGCACGCGCACCAGTTCGATCTCGTGGTAACTGCGTCCCAGCAGCCCGCGGATGAGGCGAACGCGCTGGGTGGTGAGTTCATAGCGGACGCCGATTGACAGGTAGGGGCGGCCGGACCAGAGCAGCTCCTCTTTGTCGAGGTGATCGGCGATGGCTGCCATGGGCTCTAGTGCAGGGGATGTGGCTCGAGGCTCTTCAGGGTCGCCCGATCGCGAATCGGTCTCGGCGATGGTGTGATCGGCCTCGGTTTCCATGGCATCGAGGGCTGCAAAGACGCCGTCAGCCAACGCGTTTACGATGGCCTGCAATTGGGGTTGAGGGATGGCGGAGACTTCGACGCCACTTTGGGCCAGCGACTCATAGAAGCGTGCCGTGACCACCTGGCGCACCGTTTGTTCGTTCATCATGCGTTTCTCCGGCTTATCAAACCCATTCGTATTAGTATGGGTTTCCGGCTCCTTCGGCGGCCAAATTTGTGCCCGCTGAAGGCCGGCTGCGCAAGAACGGTATGATAGTGCCTGGACAGGCATTACGCAAAGCGTAGCCGTACCGGGCCGAGACAGACAGTGGGGCCGCCGGCGGTCTGTCTTCAGGTCTGAACGCGGTCTGTGGCGATCCCCCGCGCTTTGGCGGGGGCCCGAACTCGTGATGTAATATCGTTATGGGTTGCGGGTACGTTTCAAGAGTGTGGAACGCGGCTTAGCACAGAGCGGGATGGGGAAAGCACCGGCCGCCGCGCGACGCCAACGTCGAATAAGCCGCATACTGGCTGCGGCGCGAGGTTTCCCTGGGGGCGTTTGGGGGGGGGGGCCCCCCCCCAAAGGGGGGGCCAAAAGGCCCCCCCCCCCCCAAAACAATTTTTTTT
>JAPPKT010000097.1 GCA_028819675.1 Caldilineaceae bacterium
ACGGCGTGATAGGCGTGAAGACGTGGGTCTATCACGGTGAAGTGCTGCCTGGTGAAGAGTACCATGCCCGCTATGCGGAAATGGCACTGACCGAATAGCGGCTTCTGCCCGGTAAGGGTGGAGCTGGATCAACCGAAGCGGGACGGGGAGTAGAAAATGTTGATGCCGAAGCGGGTAAAGTTTCGCAAGATGCACCGCGGTCGCATGCGGGGAACGGCAACGCGGGGCAACAGGATTGATTTTGGCACGTTCGGGCTGCAGGCCACTGAGCCGTCCTGGGTAACGAGCCGGCAGATCGAGGCGGCCCGCCGGGCGATTGTCCGTTATGTACGGCGCGGCGGCAAGTTGTGGATTCGTATTTTTCCGGACAAGCCGGTAACGGAACGGGCAGCCGAGACGCGGATGGGATCGGGCAAGGGCAATGTCGATCACTGGGTGGCGGTGGTAAAGCCGGGACGCATGGTATTTGAGATTGCCGGTGTAGACGAGACGCAGGCGCGAGAGGCCTTCCGACTGGCTGCGCATAAGTTGCCGATGGGTACACAGTTCGTCGCCCGAGAGGACCTTTGACGTGAAGGCGAGGAGGAAAGCGATATGAAAGCACATGAACTGCGCCCGCTGACAGAGAGTGAACTTTACAGCCGGTTGGACGAGGGATACCAGGAGCTGTTTAACCTGCGCTTTCAGAAGGCGACGGGGCAGATGACCAATACGGCACGCAAGGGTCAGGTCCGCAAGGACATTGCGCGGATCAAGACGATATTGCGTGAGCGGGAGTTAATGGCCGAAGAGGACGAGGAGTAAGGGGAAATGCGCGAGCGAAGACGCGAGTTGGTTGGCGTGGTCACCAGCGACAAGATGGACAAGACAGTGGTCGTGGAAGTAGAGCGGGCCGCGCGTCATGCCCTATACGGCAAGGTTGTGAAGTCACATAAGAAGTACAAGGCGCACGATCAGGACAATGCTTGCCAAATCGGAGATACGGTCCAGATTCGTGAATGCCGGCCGATCAGCAAGCACAAGAAGTTTTATGTCTCGAAGATTCTAGACCGTGCGGCTGTTGTTTAATTCGAGGCGCGCCGGCAAGAGAAGAGGTATTGAGCCATGATTCAACAAGAGAGTCGCCTACGGGTTGCGGACAATACGGGGGCGAAAGAGTTACTTACTATTCGAGTCCGAGGGGGCAGTACGCGGCGTTACGGTGGCATTGGTGATGTGATCGTGGCGACTGTGAAGTCCTCGAGTCCGACGGCGTCGGTGAGGAAGGGAGAGATTGTGCGGGCGGTTATCGTACGCACGCGACGTCCGGTGCGGCGTAAGGACGGGAGCTATATTCGATTCGACGAGAATGCCGCCGTACTGATAGATGACAACAGGAATCCACGCGGAACCCGGATTTTTGGCCCGGTTGCGCGGGAGTTGCGGGACCACGGGTATATGAAGATCGTATCCCTGGCTCCGGAGGTACTCTAAGGCGTAGAGGTGGACAGGCTTCAGACAGGGCGGGCCGGTGGACGGTACTGTTCAGGATTTGAGGAGAAGAGGGGATGGGCGTAAAGATAAGGAAGGGTGACATCGTTGAGGTGATCGCCGGCAATGACAAGGGGCACCGTGGTGATGTCCAGAGCGTAATACGCAAGAAGGACAAGAAGGGCCGGCTCGATCCCAACCGGGTGTACGTTGTCGTGGCGGGTGCGAACTTTGTAACGAAGCATCAACGCCGCAGCCCGACAGTGCGCACGCAGACCGGACGCATCGAGTTGGAGGCTCCGATACACATCAGCAATGTGGCGCTGGTCGGGACGGACAACGAGGTGACTCGCGCCGGCTACCGATTTGAAGGCGAGGACAAGATCCGAGTTGACAGGCGCACCGGAGAGTCTCTGCCAACCGGGAGTGAAAGTTAGTTCAAGGGTCAGAATGACGGCCTGATGCCGACATGGGCGGCAGATGCGGGCGAGGAGTGAGATGCGATGAGTGAAGCGAACGGAACGCAGAAGCCGCGGTTGAAGGAACGATTTGACAGTGAGATTGCGCCGGCGCTGATGACGGAATTCGGCTATACGAATATTATGCAGGTGCCGCGGGTTGACAAGATCAGCGTAAACATCGGCATGGGAGAGGCGATCACGGATGGCAAGACGATTGAGCGCGCCAGCCAAGATTTGACGACTATCACGGGTCAAAGGCCGATTGTGACACGTGCTCGCAAGTCGATTGCCACTTTCAAGCTGCGGGCTGGGATGCCGATCGGTGTAAAGGTGACGCTGCGCGGCCGCCGGATGTGGGATTTTCTGGACAGGCTGATCAGCATTGCATTGCCGGCGCAGCGGGATTTTCGCGGCATCTCGCCGGACTCTTTCGACGGGCGCGGCAACTACAGCCTGGGCCTGCGTGAGCAGTTGGTCTTTCCGGAGATCGACTACGACGAGATCGACAAGGTTCGAGGAATGGAAGTTACGATCGTTACGACAGCGGGATCCGATGAAGAAGGCCGGCGGCTCCTGGCGATGATGGATATGCCATTCCAAAGGCGATAGAGGCAGTAACTACCAAGAGACGATAGCTAC
This sequence comes from Caldilineaceae bacterium, assembly GCA_028819675.1. The sequence continues at coordinate 2,571 of JAPPKT010000097.1, forward strand.
GAAGATGAAGGAGAGAGCTGTCTGTGGCTAAGAAAAGTATCGTTCTGCGGGAGTCCAAGCGGAAGTATGAAGTGCGGGTGCGAAACCGTTGTTCAAAGTGTGGCCGCCCGCGGGCGTATATGCGCCGATTCGGCCTTTGCCGTATCTGTTTTCGTCGAGAAGCGCTTGAGGGCCATTTGCCGGGCGTAGTCAAGTCCAGCTGGTAGAAGGACCAAAATCGGGCGCACCGGCTGCCGAAATTGCCGGCACGGGTTGCGCTGCAAGATAGAAGAGGAAGCACTGGTTATGATGACCGATCCAATCGCGGACTTTCTGACGCGAGTCCGCAATTCGTCAAACTCGAGACATCGCCGTGCGGTGATGCCCAGTTCTAAATTAAAGGTCGCGATTGCCAAGATTCTGGCGGAGGAAGGCTTTATCAGCGGCTATTCGGTCACGGGCGACAAGGCCCGACCGAATCTGATCGTTGGGATGAAGTATTCCGACAAGGGGCAACCGGTCATTTCCGGGATAGAGCGGGTGAGCCGCCCAGGGCGGCGGACGTACATGGGTTATCGAAATATCCCGCTTGTACGCAGCGGCCTGGGGATCAACATTGTTTCTACGCCCAAGGGTGTCATGAGTGGAAGGCAAGCGCGCCGCGAACGGGTTGGCGGCGAGGTTCTGTGTAACGTTTGGTAATGTTGGGAGGATAAGATGTCACGAATCGGGAAGATGCCCGTTCCTGTGCCTGACAGCGTGACGGTAGATATAGTGCCAGGCAACGTGGTCACGGTGAAGGGGCCAAAAGGGGAACTCAGCGAGAAATTCAACCGGGACATGAGGATTTCGAGAGAGAATGGCGAGATCGTTGTGACCCGACCCACCGACCAACGCCATCATCGCGCCTTGCACGGCCTGACGAGATCGTTGCTGAACAATATGGTGGTGGGCGTGACTGACGGTTTCAAGAGGACCCTGGAAATACACGGTGTTGGCTACCGAGCCCAGCAGGAGGGCAAGAACCTGCTTTTGCAGGTAGGGAAGAGTCATGCCGTAGAATATGCGCCTCCCAGCCCGGATGTGGAGTTTGAAGTATCGCGAGATGGGCGGACGGTGACGATTTCAGGTATCAACAAGCAAAAGATAGGCGAACTGGCTGCAAAGATTCGCAAGGAGCGCCCGCCGGAGCCATACAAGGGCAAAGGAATCCGTTATCAGGGTGAATACGTGCGCTCCAAGGCAGGCAAAGCCGGGGCAGCAGCAGTATAGCCGGGCAGGGATGGAGAATTATGGCGAAAGCTACACGGAGTTACGCGCGGAAGCGCAGACATATGCGGGTGCGGCGCAAGGTTTCAGGGACAGCGGCGCGACCGCGGTTGAATGTATATCGCAGCTTGAAAAACGTAAATGTACAGTTGATCGACGACCAGGCCGGCCATACCCTGGTTTCGGCTTCGACCTTGGAAGCGGACCTGAAGGAGGTTTTGGCCGACAAGCTGAAGGTTGAGCAGGCAAAAGAGATCGGCAAAATTGTCGCGGAGCGCGCCAAGGCGGCCGGTATTGAGCAGGTGGTCTTCGATCGCGGCGGGTACCGCTATCACGGCCGCGTGAAGGCGGTGGCCGATGGCAGTCGAGAGGGTGGTCTCGTCTTCTAAACAGAGCAAGGAGAGAAGGATATGGGACGTCGAGACCGTCGACGGGACCGCGAGCAGGAAGAAGAGAAGGATGAACTAGATGAGAAGGTCGTTCACATCGCGCGCACGGCGAAGGTGGTGAAGGGCGGACGCAGATTCGCTTTTCGCGCCGTGGTGGTGGTCGGGGACAACAACGGGCGAGTTGGCGTAGGCGTAGGCAAGGCGCGCGAGGTCCCGGATGCGATTCGCAAGGCGAGTGAGACGGCGCGCAAGACGATGGTCGAGGTGAATCTGCTGGGTACGACGATTCCTCATGCGAGCCAGGCCCGGTTTGGCGCGGGCGAAGTTCTGCTGCGGCCGGCCAGCCCCGGGACCGGTGTAATTGCCGGCGGGGGTGTGCGCGCGGTGGTAGAGGCTGCGGGCGTGAAGGATATATTGTCCAAGTCATTGGGTAGCGACAATATTCTGAATGTGGTGCAGGCCACGTTTGCGTCGCTGAGGCAGTTGCAGGATTACAGAGTCGAGGCGCAGCGACGGGGCGTGGATCCTGAGCAGCTGCGGCCCTTCTGGTATCAGGAAGATTAGAGCGATGGAAAAGACGATTACCGTGAAACTGGTCAAGAGCCCGATCGGTTACAGCAAGCGCCAGAAGGCGACCGTTCAGGCCCTGGGGCTGCGGAAGATGAATCAGACGGTCGAGAAGACAGACAGTGCTACAGTCCGTGGGATGATCGCCAAGGTTTCTCATCTTGTTGAGGTGGTTGAGGAAGCGGAGGCGTAGGCGGACAGAACGGGCAATCCGGCGCTTTGCCGGGTTGTAGCGGTCTTTTCCAAGTGGCTGGAGTAAGCGAGAAATGAAACTGCACGATTTGCGCCCCGACGAGGGCGCCACGAGAAACCGAAAACGTGTTGGCCGCGGCACCGGATCGGGGCGGGGCAAAACGGCGGGGCGTGGCACGAAGGGCCAGAATGCCCGCGCCGGAAGCGGGGGCCTGCGCGGCTTTGAAGGCGGTCAGTTCAGCTTTCTGCGCCGGCTGCCGAGGATGCGCGGTTTCAACAACCGCTTCAAGGTGACCTACACGCCGGTGAATCTGGACAGGATGGGCGAACGCTTTGAAGCCGAGGCACAGGTGACACCTGCGGCGCTCTTCGACACGGGGCTACTGGGCGACAGTAAGGAGCCTGTGGTCGTTCTGGCGCGGGGAGAGATAGACAAGCCGCTCCATCTGCAGGTACATCGCATCAGCAAGAGCGCCAGGGAGAAGGTAGAGGCCGCGGGCGGCACGGTCGACATTCTGCCCTTCGAAGTCAACAGGAATCTACCGCGGTCTTAACTGTAGAGAGTTCGGGCTGGCGGCCAGACAGGTTGCCGGACGCGGACGAATCTCTGCCGGAGAATCTTTATGCTCGACGCCGTACGCAATGCCTTTCGTCTGCCGGACTTGCGTCAGAAGCTGCTCTATACGTTTGTGATTCTGGTCGCCTACCGGCTGGCGGCGCATATCCCTCTGCCGGGCGTCAATCGAGAGGTGCTGGACCAGATATTTCGTTCGACGGACCAGAACATCCTTCTGAGTCTGTTGAACTTTTTCAGCGGCGGCGCGCTGGCCCAATTCAGCGTGATGGCGATGGGTGTATATCCCTACATCACCGCCACGATTATCATGCAGCTGTTGACGCCGATCGTGCCCCAGTTGGAGGAGTTGAGCCGGGAAGGAGAACAGGGGCGACAGCAGCTGAACCGGTACACGCACTATATGACTGTTCCGCTGGCGCTTTTGCAGGCTTTCGGTCAGGCTACGCTGCTCAGCCGTCCGGTGGGCGGCGCGACGACGGGTGCGGTTCTCGAGAATTGGGGCTTCACGGGTGATGCGCTGCTTCCTTCGCTGACGATTCTGATCAGTTTGACGGCGGGGACGATGCTGGCGATGTGGATGGGCGAGCTGCTTACGGAGCAGGGCATCGGCAACGGCGTTTCGTTGATCATATTTGCCGGAATCGTGGCGGCGGCGCCAAGCCAGGTGCGTTTGCTGACGCAGCAGGGCATCACGCAGCTGGTTATTTTCAGCGTCATCACGGTACTGACGGTGGCCCTGATTGTGTGGGTGCAGGAGGGCCAGAGGCGCATACCAGTGCAGTACGGCAAACGGGTGCGCACGATGCGCGGCAACCGGCTGATGATGGTCGGCGGGCAGAGTACCTACGTGCCGATGCGGGTAAATACGGCCGGGATGATTCCGCTGATTTTCGCCCAGAGTCTGCTCATTTTGCCGAATACGATGGCATCCTACTTCATTCTGCGCGATGACTGGATCGGCTCGATAGCGAATTTCTTTTTCACCTCGTTCAGTCCGCAGAACTTTCTGTACTGGCTGTTCTACTTCATGCTGACGGTTGCGTTCACGTACTTCTATACCGATATCATGTTCCGGCAACAGAATCTCCCTGACACGTTACAGAAGCAGGGGGGATTTATCCCTGGAATCCGGCCCGGTCCGCGGACTGAACAGTACCTGAACGGCGTGTTGGGGCGTATTACGCTGGTTGGGGCGCTATTTCTCGGCCTGGTTGCGGTGCTGCCCTTTCTCGCCGGTGTGGTCTTCGGGGGAGGCGTCGGCAGTTTCAATACACTGATCATCAGCAGCACGGGTCTCCTGATCGTGGTTGGTGTTGTGCTGGACACGATGAAACAGATCGAGGCGCAGCTGATGATGCGCAACTATGAGGGCTTTATCCGCTAGCCCGCCTCTTTGTTTGTATCTCAGCGCGAGGTAAACGTGCCGATGAGCGACCGTATCTATCTGGTGTTGTTGGGAGCGCCTGGGGCCGGCAAGGGCACACAGGCCCAATTGCTGGAGGAAAAGCTGGGAATCCCGCAGGTTTCTACGGGAGAGATCTTCCGGTACAACTTGAAGAACCAGACGGAGCTCGGGCAGCTGGCACAGAGCTATTACGACAAGGGTGAATTGGTGCCTGACGAGGTGACGATTCGGATGGTGGAGGCGCGTTTGGCCGAGGAGGATGCGGCACAGGGTGCGATTCTGGACGGCTTTCCGCGCAATCTGATTCAGGCTGAGGCGCTGGACGAGATGACGGCTGCGTACGGGGGCATCGATGTCGTGCCCATGTTCCAGTTGGAAGACGACGTCGTGACCTTGCGCATCACGGGGAGACGGGTCTGCCGCAATTGCGACAGGGTATACCACCTGACGTTCAATCCGCCCCGCGGCGAGAAGTGCGACAGTTGTGGCGGAGAGCTGTACCAGCGAAACGACGATAAGCCGGAGACGGTGCAGAACCGGCTGTATGTGTACTACAAGCAGACGTCTCCACTGATTGGATACTATTTCGCGAAGGGCTTGCTGGAGGAGGTTGACGGCGCGAGGTCGATCGAGGCGATGCACAAGCAGCTGCTGGAGCGGTTGGCGTTGAGGAATATCAAGGCGGCGAAAAGCGCTGTGTCGGCCTGACGTTTACGGGGCCTGGAAGTCGCTGGCGGCAAGTACGAGATGAACGGCGAGAGCATGATGACCCGACTCAGACGCAGACTGCACCGAAATGGGCGTCCGCGTCTCAAGGCCAGGCAGGAGCAGGAACGTCCTGCGCCGATTTTCAAGAGTCCGCGTGAGATTCAGATCATGCGGGAGGCGGGGCGGATCGTTGCGCGAGTGCATCAGGAGTTTCGGGAGGCGATCAGGCCGGGTATCAGTACCTGGGACTTGGACGAGTTGGCTGCGGCGACAATTCACGGCCACAGCGCGAAATCCAGCTTTCTGGGCTATCGCGGCTACCCGGCCAACATATGCACGAGCATCAATGAGGAGTTGGTGCACGGCATTCCGAGCCGGGAGCGGGTGCTGCAAGAGGGCGACATAATCAGCATCGATGTAGGCGTGTTCTATCGCGGTTTTGTGGGCGACAGCGGCTGGACGTATCCGGTCGGCGCGATCGAGCCTGGGGCCGCAAGGCTGCTGCAGGTTACGGAGGAGAGCCTCAATGCCGGCATAAGGGCGATTCGTTCAGGTGGCCGTGTGCTGGATATCAGTGCAGCTGTGCAGAACAGTGTTGAGCCGAGCGGCTATCACGTGGTGCGGGAGTACACGGGGCACGGTGTGGGCCGTGCGATGCACGAGGGGCCGCAGGTCCTGAACTATGTATCGGACGATACGGACGGAAGGGTTGTACTGCGTCCCGGTCTGGTGGTTGCGATTGAGCCGATGGTCCAAATGGGCACATGGCGGACGGAGACATTGAAGGACAAGTGGACTGTCATCAGCGAAGATCATAGCTTAAGCGCGCACTTCGAGCACACGGTTGCGGTAACCAACAGAGGCCCCGAAATATTGACGCGGCTATAGCGATATGATACAATCGTAGAATTGCGTTCCGACTTTGGGGGAGGGGGTTGAAGGATGAAAGTGCGGCCTTCGGTCAAAAAGATGTGTGAAAAGTGTTCGGTTGTGCGACGGCGCGGCGTAGTATATGTGATTTGTCAGAACCCGAAACACAAGCAAAGGCAGGGCTAGAAAACCAGGGGGCAATTGCCATGGCACGTATTGCAGGCGTCGACATTCCTCGAGACAAGCGGGTCGTTATCGCCCTAACCTACATTTACGGGATTGGCCGTTCAGTCAGCCAAGAGATTCTTGAGGCGACCGGGATTGACGAGGACAAACGGGTCAACGACCTGGACACGAATGAGCTGGTCGCCTTGCGGGACTATATTGAGCGTCACTGTCGCGTTGAGGGGGATTTGCGGCGCGAAGTGAACATGAACATCAAGCGCCTCATGGAGATTGGGAGCTATCGAGGCCTGCGCCACCGGCGCAATCTTCCGAGCCGGGGGCAGCGGACCCGCACCAATGCGCGCACGCGCCGCGGTGTAAAGAAGACGGTAGCCGGGAAGAAGCGCGCGCGCAAGTAGCAGCAGATAGGCGCTTTCACAGTTTTTTTGCGCAGGAACATCAGGCTAAGGAGAAACGATGGCTCGAACGCAGCGTCGCCGAGGTGGTCGGTCGTCCCGACGTGAGAGGAAACACGTCCCGAGCGGTCAGATACACGTCCGCGCAACATTTAACAATACGATCATCACGGTCACGGATCCCGAAGGGGCTGTTCTGTGTTGGGCCAGTTCGGGCACGGCCGGATTCAAAGGGAGTCGCAAGAGTACGCCGTTTGCGGCCCAGCTTGCGGCATCGGCTGCGGCACGACAGGCCGTGAGCGAGTTCAATATGCGTGAGGTCGAGGTGTTTATCAAGGGTCCGGGGCCGGGCAGGGAGAGTGCGTTGCGGGCCTTGAACCCAGCCGGCCTGACGGTTACGTCGATAGCGGACATAACACCGATTCCACATAACGGGGTACGCCCCCCTAGCAAGCGTAGAGTATAGGAGAACGGACAGCGCGTTGCCTCAGGTGTCGAGAAGAGGGGGGTTGCGCAACAACGGGATTGACCTGCCGGAAGAGAGGCATCGTGTTTCGGCGCGGTGCCGCTTGTTATGCATTGCAGTGAAACTGCAGAGCGGTGATCGAAGCGTGTTGCGGGAGTCCGCCAAGTGGTAACAGTGCGGACGGCGCGTACACTGGGGACGCGATTGCCATTCGGGCAAATGAACCGGCACACCAAGCTACGACGCGGCCTTGAATGGGGCAAAGGGTCGCGTGCGATAGTGGACCTGGAGGAAAGATGGCACGATATACAGATGCGGTTTGTAAACTCTGTCGACGAGAAGGGCAGAAGTTATTCTTGAAAGGCGAACGCTGTGTCAGCCCAAAGTGCGCGGTTGACCGGCGTCCGTTCCCCCCGGGCGAGGCAGGCCGGCGGAATGTTATGCGACGCAAGGTTTCGGATTTCGGGATCCAGCTGCGTGAGAAGCAGAAGGCGCGTCGCATGTATGGGGTAATGGAGCGGCAGTTCCGCCGTTATTTCAAGGAAGCATCACGGCGCAAAGGGCAGACCGGCGGTATCTTGTTGGAATTACTGGAGAGCCGGTTAGACAATGTGGTGTACCGGTTCGGCTTTGCCGATAGCCGGGCGCAGGCGCGTCAGCTTGTGCGACACGGCCACTTTGCAGTCAATGGCCGCAAGACGGATATCCCATCATTTTTGGTTTCGCCGAACGACCAGATTTCGGTTCGCGAGAAGAGTCGGACAAAGACTTATTTTCGTGAGCGAGCCCAGATTCTCGGCAGTGCGTCCCCCCCTACGTGGCTCAGTCTGGATGCGACCAATCTCAACGGTACGGTGACTTCGGCGCCGGAACGGGACGAGATTGGCGTACTCCTAAACGAACAGTTGATCGTTGAGTACTACAGCCGTTAGCTGACACGGTAGTGTTGCGTTGCTTTTGCAGGTCGGTCGGTTGTACGGAGGACCTGTAGGGCTGAGACGATTGTCTGTCGCCACACGATGTTTGGTTGAGACTGTTATACAGCCGGGAGGGGTAGCCGTTGCTTAACAATCTAGTATTGCCGAAGATAGAAGTTGAGGCCAGTTCCAGGAACTACGGCCATTTTGTGATCAGCCCGCTGGAAAGCGGATATGGTATTACTCTAGGGAACTCGTTGCGCCGGGTATTGCTGTCGAGCTTGCCGGGCGCTGCCGTGACGTCAATCTCGGTCAGTGGTGTGCATCATGAGTTTTCCACGATCGATCATGTACTGGAAGATGCCACACGGCTGATATTGAATGTTAAGCAGATTCGATTCAGGAGCGACAGCGGTGAGCCAGTTCGCGTTTCGGTAGAGGTATACCATGAAGGTCCGGTAACGGCCGGGGATTTGAACTGCCCTCCAGAGGTTGAGATCGTAAACCCGGACCTGTACCTGCTGTTTGCCGACTCGAACGAGGTGGACCTGGACATTGAGATGGTGGTGGAGCAGGGTCGGGGCTACAGTCCGGCTGAGGAGCGGGTGCAGCTGCCGTTGGGCGAGATCCCTGTGGATGCGATTTTCAGCCCGGTAAAGAAGGCATCCTACCGGGTCGAACGAACTCGAATCGGGCAACAGACCGACTATGACAGGCTGAATCTGGAAGTGTGGACTGACGGCACGATTTCGCCTGAAGACGCCATGCGCCAGGCCGCTGACATTCTTGTACAGCATCTGAGCCTTTTTGTCGGCGACCGCACCACGATGGTCGAGTTGCCTGAGGAGGAGGAAGAGAGCATCCCCAGCCGTGTTGCCGAGGCGCCGATTGAGGAGCTTGAGCTGACGGTGCGGGCGTACAACTGCCTGAAGCGGGCCGGAATCACGAAGGTAGGGGAGATTTTGAAGCGGATGGAGAAGGGTGAAGACGAGATGCTCGCCATCCGCAACTTTGGCAAGAAGTCTCTGGATGAATTGGTAGAGAAGCTGAGCGAGAAGGGATATATGAACGTGGTGGGCGTCGATCTCAGCGCCTATCTGGGTGGAGGCAACGGTACCGAGGTTGAGGAGATTATGGCCGAAGTTGCTGAAGCAGAAGTGTCTGACAACGAAGTAGCTGAAACCGAAGCGGCCGAAGCAGTCGAGATCGTCGAAGAGGCGGGCTAATTGCCGCTACCTGAGGGATAGCACGATGCGACACCAGATTGCGGGTCAGAAGTTAAGCCGGAATGCGGCGCAACGCAAGGCCCTGTTTCGCAACCTGATCCGAGAACTTTATATTCACGAACAGATAACGACCACGCAGGCCAAGGCGCGAGCGATGCGCGCCGATGCCGAGAAGCTGATTACGAAGGCGAAGCACGGCCTTGCTGGAAAGATTGACCGTGTGCATGCGCAGCGGCAGGTTGTGGCGTACCTGAATGACAAGACGGTCGCGAAGAAGGTCTTTGACGAACTGGCTCCGCGGTATGAGGAGCGGAACGGCGGATATACACGAATCGTCAAGCTGGGCAAACGGTACGGCGACGCGGCCGATATGGCTGTCATCGAGCTGGTGGGGAACGAGGAGTAACGAGTAGCCGGGTACGATGCCGTCCGAGGCAAGTGCTTGCAAGGTTGGCGGCGGTCGGAAGGGAAGTTGGTTTGCGGCCGCGTGCGTCACGCCGGTGAGGAGCGAATGCCGAGGGTCGCCGGTCTGATCGCTTACGACGGCACAGAGTTCTGTGGATTTCAGGTGCAGAGGGATGCGCCGACAGTCCAAGGTGCGTTGGAAGAGGCATTGGAGGAGCTGACCGGCGCGAAATGCCGGGTAAGCGGCGCAGGCAGGACTGACACAGGGGTACACGCCAGAGGGCAAGTAATTGCGGTTGAAGCGCCCTGGGGGCATTCAGCGGAAGCCCTGCGACAGGCCTGGAACCAGCGGTTGCCCACCTCGATACAGGTTCGCTGTTTGACGGAGGCACCGGAGGGATTCCACCCTCGATTCAGCGCGGCGGAGCGGACATACCGCTACACGATGTGGGTGCCGGCGTGCGGGAGAGATGGGGAGAGGCGTTTTCCTCTCGTGGACAGGTTTGCAGTGGTCTTGCCGAAACGCCCAGACCTGGAAGCGATGAACGTTGCTGCCGGGCGGTTGATTGGGACACACGACTTTGCCACGTTTGGGCAGGCGCCTCAGGGGGAGAATACGGTTCGTCGAATCGTGTCGCTCTTCTGGGAACGGGTGGAGGAGTCGCTGCCGGTGCTGGACCCGTATCCGTTGGAGCGGCTGGTCCTGACAGTTACAGCCAACGCATTTTTGCGACGGATGGTGCGTAATCTGGCCGGCTCGCTGCTGGCGGTAGGTCTGGGTAGGTGGCGAGCCGATGAACTGGCTGCGGCGTTGGATGCGAAAGACCGCAGCCGCTCTGCGCCACCGCTCCCGCCCAACGGGCTTGTTCTGGAGCGGGTACAGTATGCAGAGTATCCAGATCTGTTTTCTGCGCAATAGACGTGTTGGTGCAGTCAGCAGGTGAGTTGTTTGCAGGTGCGAATGAGGAGATTACAGGGTGAAGACACTGAGCCTGAGTTATGAAGAGGCCAAGAGCGGACGTGAGTGGTGGGTAGTTGATGCAACTGACAAGACGCTTGGCCGGTTGGCGTCGGAGATTGCGCAAGTTCTGCGGGGTAAGCACAAGCCGAGTTTCACGCCCAACGTGGACTGTGGTGACTTCGTCATCGTCGTCAACTGCGACAAATTTCACGTGACAGGCAACAGGCTGGATGATAAGCGCTATTACAGGCATTCCCGTTATCCCGGCGGCTTGAAGAGCCGAACGATGAGGGAGCAGTTGGAAAGACAACCGGAGAAGATTATTTTTGAGGCGGTGAAAGGTATGGTTCCCAAGACTCGCCTCGGCCGCGCCCAGATGAAAAAGTTGAGAGTCTACGCTGGTCCGGATCACCCGCACAAGGCGCAGAAGCCAAAGGTGCTGAAGCTGCAGGAGAGCAGATATGAGTGAGTATATCGAGGCTGTTGGGCGACGCAAGAGCGCGACGGCCCGAGTGCGGTTATATGAGGGAGACGGAGAGATAATCGTAAACAGCCTGCCGATGAATGGCTATTTCGGACGCGCTTTGGACCAGATGGTGATTCGGCAGCCGCTGGCCCTGACCGGGACGGAGAACAGCTTTAATATCAGCATTAAGGTGCATGGCGGCGGTGAAGGCGGCCAGGCCCATGCCGCGCGTCACGGTTTGTCGCGGGCGCTGGTGGCGGCGGACCCGAATCTGCGGCCGACTTTGAAGGCTGCGGGATTTCTCACGCGCGATGCGCGCGTAAAGGAACGAATGAAGCCTGGCCTCAAGCGGGCGCGCAAGGCTCCGCAGTACACCAAACGGTGAGAGAGGCCCGTTAGAAATCGACGCAAGACAAAAGCGGTGGCCAAGCCATCGCTTTTTGTTCGTTTGCATTTCTGACATTGGCGGCGGTACGGGGATCGGGTGACTGGGGGAGGAGGGTCCGACATCAATGGTGATCCGGTGCGGGTTCCTAGTCATTGCCAGTGCGACCAGTTCCGTCGACGCCGAGGAATTGCTGGGCGACGTGCAGAGATTGCTGCCCGGCGTTGCGGATGGATACCTTCATCTCCTCAGCCGCGCATATAGAGAGCCTCCTCGCTACCAGTTGGAGGAGACCCTGCGGCGGTGGTGCGATGAAGAGGAGCTGGACCTGATTTTGACGGTGGGCGGTACGTTCCCGGCGCCGGGACCTTCGGCCGAGGAGATCGTACCGGAAGCCACAGCCGCCGTACTAGAGCGGTTGATGCCTTCACTGCCGGAGATGATGCGTGCCAAGGCAGCGGAGACAGATCGGATGGCGCTGTTAGATAGGGGCGTTGCCGGCATCCGCGGGCGGACGTTGATCATCAACCTTCCTGGCGGGCGGGGGCGGACAGAGGCGTTTCTGGAGAGCATCCTTGACGCGGTCCCTTTGGTCGTATCACGGATTGGCGTGGAAGATGAACAACCTATTGCAGAGGACGCGCCGACTGCCCAGGACCGTGAGGAAATGAAGCCCCGGTCCGGGGCCTTGAACCAGGAGGAGTTTGCCGCCTTTTTGCGAGGGCGGCAGAAGAGTTCGTGACCGGTTGCCGGCGCAGGGCGGTCGGGGAAAGAACGTGAGAATTGGTAACTACCAAGCCATGTTCTGTGTGTACTGTGTGCGGTCTGTCTGGGCGGAATGTACCGCCAGTATTGCAGTAGCGGGCTCGCGATGGCCATAGCGGTGGACGTTGGGAAGGTATGGGAGTTGCCTCGCCTGTCTCGCCAGCGCTGGCACATACTTGGAATCTGCAAGTCGCGGGGTGGGGGGGTGAAGCCCGGCCGCCGCGAGACGACAACTTCAAATTAACCACACACTTGCTACGGCGCGGACAGGA
>JAPPKT010000480.1 GCA_028819675.1 Caldilineaceae bacterium
ACCCAGTCGGGTTACGTCCTCGACCAGGCGGTCTATCATGGCGTTATCTCACGCGAGGAGTATGACTACCTGGCTGACATGAGAAAATATCGAAACGCGATCGCCCACGGTTTTGATGTCGACGGGTTCAGCGACGAGAAGGTGACGGCGTTGATCGAGGTTGTTGAGCGGCTGCTGGATTCGGTGCCTGAACTGGTGTAGCGGCAGCGGAAGGGGCAGATGACCAACGTTATATGTCAGTGGGTGTCTGATTTCTCATTTTTCCAGCGTTGGATATCTTCTTCTTCCATCGAAAGTAGCGCGGGAGTTCGTCTCCGGCTGGATGCGGGTTGATGCTACATAGGTCTTCCCAAGACACGCTTCTCATCAGAATTTCAACATCACCCACTCTACACTCCTGGCGTTGAAACAAAGGCTTATCGAGGTAGATGCCGAGCACTATGAACGTAGTGCCCGCAGCATAGATTCTCTGGCCAAATCTACTGAAGACCATTTTCCGGAGTTCGATTTGCTCCTCGTCTGTGGGCGATTTCCACTTCGCCTCGCCCAATATCACTGCTGCGGGGGTCTGTAGAAGGACATCGATTTCTGGTCCTCCCATGGAGAGTTTTGTGGGGTGGGGAGTACGTCTCCACAGAGAAATTGTCGCCACTTGCGGAGGACAAAGTGACGGTTCAATCATGTGAAAAAGATTTGTGCAGAACTTAATCCGCGTGGCTTCTTCTGCGTAAATCAACGGGCCGAAAACACTCCATGTAATAGCATCTTCGCTATTGATCGATTGCAGGTCACAATAGTAGCCCATCGTTCTGACAACCGCGCTTAGATCTTCACCTTCGTATTTTGCCTCATGGTTGCTCTTGTAAAGCTTTTGGAGAATTTCAGGAGCAGGCCACACCTCAACGTCGCCACGAAGAAGGCCTTCAAGGGGTTCCGTAAACGCGAGAACACCACCCTTGCTTTTCGCAAGGATAACGTCATCGCCATTCCAATTGCATGACGTCTGCATTAATTCCTCCATTTTTTGTCTCTAACGAGCATGGTCAATCCCCTATACTCTTATGAGCATATGGGGGATACGCACTTTACACTGGAGAGCGTTACCTGATATGTAATTCGGACTCGACTCCCTTGTCTCAACTGTCGGGAACAGAACCCGATAGCCGATGCAGGAATGTGGGGTGAAGCGGATGAGAGTTTCAACTGAGTGCAGTAGAGATAAAGGGCTCTTACAGTACTTTCAAAGGTGGCAACTGATGGTTTTGAATCGGGGTTGCCCTCCCTCAAAGGGCATGGGCAACCCACCCCATACCCTTATGAGGTTATGGGTTAAATGGGGATTACCCTTTTTGAACTGGAGAGCGTTACCTGATATGTAGTCAAATGTTACTTGATTTGTTGTCAAGCGTTACCTGAAATGTAGTCATGGATCGAATCTTGCGCCCCAGCCGTAGGGAGGCAGAATTCGGTAGCCGTCACCCACCTTTTCGATACTGCAGTAGTTTGCGTCTGCCAAATGGCGCACGGCGTTGATAGCGTCCAGTCTCCGCTTGCGGATCGTTGTTTGGGGCAGCCTCTTTTCAGCCGGTCCGAATGCCACTTCCATTACCTGATCGGGGGTCAGGATGCGATAGGCATTGGCGGCCGGATTGCGCTCCCGCGCCGCCTTCTTAATGTCGAATACGCGGTTGCCGGCCGAGTCCAGAGCAATGACACCTGGTCGCAGCCTGCGTTTGTCTTCGCTTCCGATCATATACTGGCGGATCGGCGCGCCGTTCTTGGTAGTTAGTACATTTTCATCTTTGCCGATCAATTGATCTGCGGCGTTGCGCGCCAACTTTGGCCGGGTTGGTTGGATGTAGCGGCTGTTCAATCGCCCGTACCGGTCCCACAGGTAGCACAATGCCAACATAGCGCGCCACCGGAGAACAGATTGCTGAGCAAGTATTCGCAAGGCTGGTTTGTACACTAACGGCCCGCGATTGTTGACGCCTGGGGGGTAGGCAATCTCGAAAATCACCTTGTCCTGGTAGGCATTCCATGCTCTCGGTATGTTGCGTACAACAACCGTAGCCCATCGTCCGCCGCTCCCATCTTCACCTGTCCACGGGAAGCGCAGATTGTGGACCTGCTTGAGTGCGTCTTCCACGTCCGGGTACCGGGCTTGCGCATAGCGGCCATTTGGGAATAGCCAGGAGTTTTCTGATTTGACTATTTCCCCGAATTCAACGTCAAGTGTTCGCCTGCCGTTCCGACTTCCAGTCGTAACGGCCAAAACCGCCTCCAGAAATATGCGGGCGACATACGGTGTGCCCTTGTTCCTTTTCTTCCCTATATGAGCATCAATGTAATAGAGGGGAAGCCAGGGGATCAGCGTATCTTCGGGCAGTTCAAGGTTGGGGAGATACGCTTGCTTGGATGGGCGTGCTAGAAAACCGGTATGCGCCGATATCTCCTCAGAGTCCGACTGATCAAACAGGGTGCTCGGTTCTTGGGTCAGGTGAATGGTTGCCAGCGTTTCGGGCGCTATCGCGGTTTTGCGCCTTTCCGGTCTGCAGTGCTGCAGCCAAGCCTTGATGAGCGGAGCCAACAGGTCCTTTCCGAGCGCAAGGATTGTTTCGGCATCGGGCAGTGTGGCGACCATATTGCCGATGTGGTAGATCGTCTCTCCTTCTGTATTCTGTTGCGAAGTCATTTCTGCATCGTAGATCAAGGCGGTGACGTTTACCGGTTTACTGTATTCTCCCTCCGGCGCTCCCATCATCACCCCGATCATTGCTGCGCGGGGAGGCCCTCCGCGTTCTTGGTAAGTCATCGCGCCGGGCGGCGGCTCGGCGTCCACATACGCTGCAGCAATGTGCTGCCCGCATTCTTCTTTTGCCGTTTGCATCCACGGCTGAGCCTCAAATAGCGCGTTGGCTATGTCCCTGGGTGTCGGGATCTCGTCGTCGGCAGAAAGTCCTAGTTCGTCGGCAATTTCATTCGCCAAGTCATCCCACCGGCTGTCATGTCTGCTTTCCATCCGTCCGTTTCCTTCTGTTCCTGGTATTGGCGTTTGTTTGTGTGCTTTTGCCGTTGTTCGCCGCCATTGTCTGGTTGGCCGGCTTAGCGACTTCGTCGAAGCGGCCGGCGCCGAATTTGAGGTAGACGGGTTTTGGGGGTGCGCCTTCGTTGAGCTTGTCTACCTGGAGGATGCGCTCGCCGCCCGGGGCGGGGACCGGCTTGCTGGTCTCTTTGTCCATGACCTGGGCGGCTTCGAGGGTCCAGACGGCCTGGACGCCGTTGCGCCAGTCTGTGCTGCCGGACTGTGCGCTGTCGCTTTTGGGGGGATGGGAGATGATGAGGACGGCGCAGCTGTGGTCTTCGGCCCACTGGTCGAGGGCGGAGAGGAAGGCTCTGACGAGGGCGCGGTCGTTCTCGTTCTGGACGAAGGCGGCGGCGAGGGGGTCGATGATCAGGAGGCGGGCGTGTGCGGCGGCGGTGTAGTCGAGGAGTGCGTTACCGCCGTCGAGCCAGTATCCGGTTGTGCTGGTGTGGGCGCCCTGTGCTGCGCCCCAGAGGCCGCCTTCGGGGCGCATGTTGACGTAGTGCAGCTGACCGGACAGCTGGCGGATCCGTTCGGCCCGGTCCGCGCCCTGGCCGCAGACGGCGGCAAGGCGGTTTTGCCAAGCGAGAAGCCTGGTCTCCCAGGCGGCGAAGACGACCGGGCCGGCGGCAAGGAGTTGGGGCGCATTCAGGCCGTTCAGCATGGCGGCGCCGCTCCCGGTCTGAATGAAGCGCTCGGCGCCGGTTGCGACTGCGACTGCGAGCTGCAGGGCGATGCGGCTTTTGCCGGCGCCGCCGGCGCCGGACAGTACGGAGAGGGTGGCGTGCGGCATCCAGTCCTTGACAAGCCAGGAGACCGGGGGCGGGTTGGGGCTGTGGTCGGTGAGGACGTTTGCCAGGGCCGGTTTGGGGTTGAGCAGTTTGCGGATTTCGGACCGGGCCTGCTCCTGTGCGGCGACATGTTCGGAGCGCAGGCCTTCGGCTATGTCTGCGCCTGCCGGCGCGGGGGCGGCGGGACCGGCGGCGGCCGGGAGCGCGGCCTGGAGGATGGTCCTGGCTGCGGGGTCGTCGCTGCCGGCCGCCAGGGCTGCCTTGAGCTTGTCGTATGCCGCGGCCACGGGATCGGGCTGGATGTGTTCGGTTTCGGCTGCGATCTGCGGCCGTCTGTTCTGTCTATTATTCATGTGCGGGGTTTTTGCTTCTCGATTTGTGCCACTACGAGCATGATTTCCTCTCTCAAAAAGTCGGAAATGATGCGGTCGGTGGCTTCGGCAGCATCAATGATTCGGCGCTTTTCGTTCGGTGTCAGAGACAACGAAATTTTGGCAGTGCGACGTAACGCTGACGAGCGTCTCGCGGGGGGATTGAGCGTATAGTTGGCTTGATCTTGACTCATGTCACTGTCTCCTTTTTGGGCTATTCGTGCGGGTGGCCCGCTAATAGTGTCATACAATTATAATCTTGACAAACTCCTGTCAGATTTGCCAAGATTCTGAATGTATGTTAGAATGGGGGATTGTGGGTGAATGTTTTGGACGTAAGCTCGCCTTCAAAACCATCAACAAGCTGGCGACGTTGTGGCAAGCATATCGCAGTCGATATTGCGCTCTGATGGGTGATGTCGGAAGCCGCGGCGCCGGTCTGGGATGACATCGCACGCTGGGACAACGGTTCCAGCCGTCTCACGGCGCGGCGGCCGCATATTCATTTGTGCGCCGGAAAATCAAAACTGGCTGTAAACGAAAAGGAGAAACAGAATGAGTGAGAAGGAGATGCTGAAGATGGAACGTCGGGCAGTTGCGCAAACTGCGGCGGCGATGACGCTTCTTATGCTAGGTGTCGAGATGGAGGCGGCGGGCGAAATAGGCGATGCGATTTCTGATACCATAATGAAGAAGGAGCGCGCCGAAGCTCTTTACATAGACGATGCGATTCGCTTTGCCTTCGATGCCTATCGCAAGGGCGTGTACAACATACGGCTTTCACAGTGCGGCGAGATTGAGGATAAGGAGTTTAGTTTCGCTGACGAGCCTAAGGGCTGAATAGGCAGGCACCCTTTCGGGGACCCCTGCCGGTTCGCCGGGGAAATGCTCTGGGGGGCGGCAGGGGGGTCACGAATCAACAAACAGAAAGGAGGCTAGGATGCTATACGCGGGTGCTGAAAATGTGGTGAATGGGCCGGATGTTGACGCAATAATGGGGGTGATAGAGGACCATCCAGAGGATGCATTTTTATATGATCCAAGGATTATTCATGTTTGTTGTTCTGCAACAGGGTCTGGTCACTATTTCTGTTTTGTCTGTGGTCATGGTGTCCACAGACACCAGCATCCCCAAGTACAGGATGGATGGTTTTTCCAGCATAACCGAGGCAGTCCGAATGACTGTCGTGGAAGTGACGGAAATCCTCGAGGCAGATATGCAATTTGTCGCATAGATGCAGTTTTACCGTAGAAAACGAACTGGATCTCGTTGAAATCCTTATTCGATTACCTCGAATCCTTGAGCATCGGCCAGGGCCGGGAAGCTGGCAAAAAACTGCAGCTGTATCCCTGCCAGCGACGTTTTCTGTCGGGTGCCTTCGGCCAGCCTGTATATGATGCGGCGGCGGCTATCTTGTCACGTGAACATCGGTCCGTTGAAGGACGATCCCAGCGCGATTGCCGAGACAAAACGGCGGCTGTCCATATTCAGCGGAAACGTGGATCAGCTGATAGATGGTGCGACGTCGGCGTCTCTGGGAGGGGCAGAGGCTGATTATGAACGAACCGAACTGGACCAACCGGACAATGTGGACAGGTGACAACCTGGACATAATGCGGGGCATGAATTCGATTGAACTTACATTGGATACCAAATCGAGAAGGAGAGAAAGATGAACGATTCTAAAAATTCAGAACCTGATTCACGTGAGGGTATCCTCTATCCTGCGGCCGAGTGGAACAGAAAACTGTCCGCTCTTAAAGTATCAGGTATGCGCATGGCAAATCAGATGCGCGAACAGGGGAATGCATTCATAGTGAAGATTTTGACAACGATGGTGGTAAAGGAGGGGGACACAATTCCACTTAGGGCAGTAATCATAAAGCTGGATTGGAAAGTGGCCACGAGATTGGAGATGGTCGAATCCGCAACGGAGATGATCACCAAAGCCTACGAGATTGATTCTCTCGACCCAGCATTGTCGCATGTGCTAGGATCCGTCATTGAAGGCAAGGGACTGTATGAACATAGCATCGGGGAGTTCTTTGAACTATACGGTAGATTCGAGGAGAAATACCAACTAAAGAAGGGAAGTGATACAAGAGATAAGATGGCGTCTTTGGTGAAAGGAGACAAGAAATATTTGAAGAAATACAAGGAATATAAAAAGTGGAGTTTTGTTCCTATGCCATATGCGGTCCGGAATATACTCGCTCATGCTGGAACCAACCCAAATAAGCTTGACCAGCAAGGCGAAGAAATCAGAACCTCGATAACCCTCCTTAAGTCATGGGTGAATTAAGAGCAGTTAGCTGACGCCTGCAACAGCAAGAAGGGACCATCGCATCTACACAAGACTGACCGCGTTTTGGGAGGTGGGAGAGTGCCCACACAAATCCTGACCTCACCCCCCACTTTCTGAATTCGATGAAAACGTGCACTATCGCCAGTAGGGACAAGACGGGGGGGAGGCAAAATGCGGCTGAAGCGGGGCTGATCGCGGGCTGAATTCGGGGCGGTGGGACGCTGAGGCCCGATTATTGGCCGAATCGTGGGCAGGTCATCTTACTCGCTATAAAATGCTAATTATACCAAGTAAAAATTGAGTGGAGGATACCTAAAAAATGGATTGGATGGAGTGGTCTTTCTGGCAATGGCTGGGTGCTGCATTAGCTTTGGTAATTGCCGCCATCGGCATAAAAGTTGCCGTTTCCTTTGACATAAACAGATTCTTGGAAGGGCAGAGGAAAAGGAAGGAAAGGAGGTTGCAGGCCCTTTGCCCTCACACTGAATTAACATTCGGTCAATCTGGTGATATTTTCGTTGAATCACAATTCAATAGCCCCCCTGGGACCCTTGCCTTCTACTGTAATTGGTGTGGAATTATTGTGTCTGATCGAAATCGTCCCTCAGAAATTAGCATGTACTGGGGAACTAACCCTGATGCATGGAAAAAGGCGTATAAAAGATTCGATAAAGCATACTCGAAATTCTACGGAATCTAATTCGATCAGATCCCCCTAGGACCTAGTCTAATTTCCCCAACTTGAGGAATTTGAAAACATGCCCATTCGGGAAGAAACCATATGGTTGGCCCCAATCGTTAGACCACGAAATGGGAAAAATAAGGTGCATTAAGACGAATGCGGCCGGCTCTGATCGGCAACGGGCGGTCTGCCGCCATCAAAGCACGAAGTGCTCTTCAGCCGGTATGCAATAGTTGAGACTCTGATGCGGTCTGTCATCGCCGACTATGACAAAGTAATCCGCCTGCGGCCCGACTATACCTCCGCCTACTTGATTCGGGGCGCTGCTTACGCCTACCTTGGCCGGTACGAGAAAGCCCCATCCCTGATTTGGAGACCCCATTGGAGTTGGCGCAGATGGCTGGCAATGACGACTTGGCCGCCACAATTGAAGAGGCGCTCGAAGCAGTCAGAAACCCATGACCGCGCCAAACTGGATCAACCGCACGACGTGGACAGACGACAACCTGACCAGCCCGCCCTGCGCGCAAGCGTCTGCCCAGGGCCCAGTGGCGAGTATTCCGCCACGTCTCTTCCCGTAGTGTGGGGGCCGGCCGGGCTTGTAGCAACAAGACAACTGCCCAGTCAGGGTGTTCGCACTTCCGGTTATCCAAATCTGTTGAAGCGCTGCCAGTCTCTACTGAGCAGGAAATGGACCCGGTAGATGCTTCCTCTACATGAGAAAACGCCTTCGCGATTACGTCGTCCCGCGCCTCGGAGGTAACGAAATGACAACCCTGGAATTCATCGCCAAATGGCAAGCCTCTGAGTTGAACGAGCGCTCCGCCGCCCAGGAGCACTTCATCGACCTCTGCCGGCTCTTGGGCGAGCCCACCCCTGCCGAAGACGACCCGAGCGGCCAGCGCTACTGCTTCGAGCGCGGCGCGCGCAAGGACACCGGCGGCCGCGGCTGGGCCGACGTCTGGAAACGACACTGCTTCGCCTGGGAGTACAAGGGCAAACACAAAGACCTCGACGCCGCCTTCAACCAGCTGCGCCAGTATGCGCTCGCGCTGGAAAACCCGCCCCTGCTCATCGTCTCCGACATGGCCCGCTTTCGCATTCACACCAACTGGACCAACAGCGTCAGCGTCGTTCACAAATTCGCGCTCGAAGATCTGGCCGACGCAACGGTGCGTGACAAGCTCAAGTGGGCAATGTCCGATCCGGAGCGGCTGCGCCCGGGTGAGAGCCGCCAGACCCTGACAGAACGCGCCGCCACCGCCTTCGCCGCGCTGGCGCAGGCCTTGCGGGCGCGCGGCCACGACCCCCAGGCAGTCGCCCACTTCGTCAACCGGCTCGTCTTTTGCATGTTCGCCGAAGACGTGGGCCTGCTGCCCAACGACATGTTCACCCGCATGCTGCAACACGCCCGCAGCCGGCCCGAAGACTTCGCCGCCATGGCCCGCGACCTGTTCGGCGCCATGGCGGCCGGCGGACGCGTCGGCTTCGAAACGGTCGCCTGGTTCAACGGCGGCCTCTTCGACAGCGACGACGCCCTGGCCCTGACACGCGACGAGATCGAGACGACCCTGCAAGCCGCCGCGCTCGACTGGTCCGAGATCGACCCCTCCATTCTCGGTACCCTGTTCGAGCGCGGGCTGGACCCGGCCAAGCGCTCGCAACTCGGCGCGCATTACACCGACCGCGACAAGATCATGCAGATCATCGAACCGGTCGTCACCCGCCCCTGGCTCAGGGAATGGGAAAAAGCCCGCGCCGAAATCTCGCTGCGCCTCGAGCGCGCCGACGTGGCCTCCTCGAGCGCAGCCCGGACGCGCCAGCGCAGACAGGCTGAGCGCACGCTGCGCGACTTCCTCGAAAGATTGCGCGCCTTCACCGTCCTCGACCCGGCCTGCGGATCCGGCAACTTCCTTTACCTCGCCCTCCACGCCCTCAAGGACCTTGAGCACCGCGTCCAGCTCGAAGCCGAATCCATGGGCCTGCAGCGCGCCTTCCCCGCCGTCGGCCCCGCCAACGTCAAGGGCATCGAGATCAACCTTTACGCCGCCGAACTCGCCCGCGTCTCCGTCTGGATCGGCGAAGTCCAGTGGATGCGCCGCAACGGCTTCAGCGGCGCCCGCGACCCCATCCTCGACCCTCTTGATACCATCGAATGCCGTGACGCCATCCTCAACCCCGACGGCACGGAACCCGTCTGGCCCGCAGCCGATGTCGTGGTAGGCAATCCTCCTTTTCTCGGAGGTAAACTGCTGCGAAGTACATTGGGTGGTGGCTACGTTGAGTCGTTGCAGCGGTTATACGGGGCGCGCATTCATGGCGAGGCGGACTTGGTCTGCCACTGGTTCGACAAAGCGCATAGGTTGGTTGCCGACGGCAGTATCGCCCGCGCCGGTCTCGTCGCCACCAATTCGATCCGAGGCGGCCGTAATCGCGCCGTCCTGGACAGGATAGTCGAGCACGGCACAATTTACGATGCCTGGTCCGATGAGCCCTGGGTAGTGGATGGGGCGGCAGTGCGCGTTTCGCTAGTTTGTTTCGATGGAAATGACAACGGACTTGGCCCCATACTTGACGGGAAAACTGTGTCCAGCATCAACGCTGACCTTACTGCCGGTACGGCGGACCTGACCAAGGCGGTTCAGTTACCCCAGAACAAGAAAGTGGCCTTTATGGGCGATACGAAGAACGGCCCTTTCGACATTCCTGGCGACCTGGCTCGGTTCTGGCTGTGCCTGCCCGCAAATCCCAATGGGCGCTCAAATGCTGAGGTGCTCAAACCTTGGCGAAACGGCAGAGACTTGACACGTCGCCCTGAAGGCAAGTGGATCATTGACTTCGGTCCTTCGATGGAGTACACCGAGGCGGCACTCTACGAAGCGCCATTTGAGTACGTGAATGAAAGAGTAAGACCGGCGCGGGAAAAAAATCGAAACCGAAAGGTGCGAGAGTACTGGTGGCGCCATGAAGCACCTAGGCCCGTCATGTGGAAGGCACTTGAAGGGCTGACGAGATACATCGCAACTCCCACAGTGGCCAAACATCGCCTGTTCGTTTGGTTGGACGTACGAGTCTGCCCGGATCATCAACTTATCGCAATTGCCCGCGATGACGACACGACCTTCGGCATCCTCCACAGCCGCTTTCACGAATCATGGTCGCTCCGGCTCTGCACCTGGCTTGGCAAGGGCAATGATCCCCGCTACACGCCGACCACCACCTTCCAGCCCTTCCCTTTTCCAGAAGGGCTGTCACCCGACATTCCCTCTATTCACTATGCGAGTGATTCACGCGCCGTAGCCATCGCCTCGGCTGCTTGTCAACTCGTGCAACTGCGCGACCGCTGGCTCAACCCGCCCGAATGGGTCGAATGGGTAGACGAACCGGTCCCAGGCTATCCCCAGCGCCCCGTTCCCCGCAATGATGCCGCCGCCAAAGAGTTGAAGAAACGTACCCTCACCAACCTCTACAACGCCCGCCCCCAGTGGCTGGCGGATGCCCACGCGTCCCTCGATGCCGCGGTCGCCGCCGCCTATGGCTGGGACCCGGATATCTCCGAAGAAGACGCGCTGACGGCGCTGTTGGCATTGAATTTGGCGGAATGAGTCTTGTGAAAACGGTTGTTGCTTTTAACTGGGCAACTCCGTTTCCAAGTCACGGCCGCAGCATTCACAGATCAGGCAGATGGCTATCAACTCGCTATCTCTGAACCACAGCGTTGGCCCCGGCCGTCGCAGTTCTGTTGCCGCCTCTTGGCCCGGGCACATGTTATCAACGGCCGTAAATGCCCTCAGATCCGTTACCCTGCTCCATCCCGATCCATATCAGCTGTCCATCACTCCACATGTGGACGCGCCCCTCCCTGTCATTGCGCAATACGAGACGCCCGCCAAGTATCTCCAGCACCCCCGGGTCCGGATGACCGCCACACTTGGGCCGACCCCTCGACAAACGCCGGACTGCTGCATAGCTTCGATTGGAGTGTGTGGACGACGGGAACGCCCCAGGAGCGCCTGAACCTGCTGCCGGCGCGTTCCTTCGCGGAGATGCTGGAGCAGTCGTTGAGGCGGTACCAGAACCGGGCGATCGAGGCGGTGCAGGTGATCGAGGAGCTGATCGAGCTTGCCAAAGAGCTGCGGGAGGCGGACGCCCGGGGTGAGCAGCTGGGACTGTCGGAGGATGAGCTGGCCTTTTACGACGCGCTGGAGACGAACGACAGCGCGGTGCAGGTGCTGGGGGACGAGACATTTCGGGAGATCGCGCGCGAGCTGGTCAAGACCGCGCGTGCGGCGTATTCTGCGCAAGTACGGTTATCCGCCGGACAAGTAGGAGAAGGCGACACGGACGGTTCTGGAGCAGGCGGAGTTGTTGTCGGAAGGGTGAGCGGTAGGTTGAGGGGTTGTGGTGGGTTTAAGTCCTTACGAACACCCCGAACCCATCCCAAGCATCCGCTCCACTTCTGCAACTAGGGCGTCGTCAATACTCTCGCTTTCCCGCACATTTGTATCTTCCTATCGTTTAGTTTATATTGACAGACAACACTTGAGTCGGATAAACCAAAATTTGGTTCATTTTCATTCTTTTGTTACAATGCTATACAATCCTACTAAGGGGTGTGAATTACCACTATTCCCCTGTGGATAGATAATAGGTTTCAGATTTTATCGTTAAACACTTGTTTAGATAATGGAGGCCGCAATAATGGAGCGTATAGCGAATTCTAGGGAACTCTACCGTGCTTTGTTTAAGCTGATGCTGTCAGTCCAAAATGTGCTTGCTATTCTTCAGGAAGAAGTATTTTCAGAAGAACTATCGGGAGATGATTTTGGACAAGACACAAGGCATAAAACTCATCATTCGGAAGAGTTGCTAGGAGACCACAGTTCAGCGGACAGCAACGAGGAAATATCCATCTCGTTCCTTGATCGGCGAGGCCAAGTCCCAGAGACCTCAAGACTCAATATGGGTTTCAGCGACCACTATCGCAACCATCAAGCGGCAATTTACATTAACCGACTTAGCTGGTCCTTCTTTCCCGAGCCGCAGATACCTTTCACCGTAAATACAGATGATGGCAAGGCATTTACATGTAAAATATCGGGAAGACAATCTCGCCATCTGGTTACGGTGGGGAGCTACCGGATTCTGAGCGAATATATTCGTGAAAGACTTAATGTCAGCTTAGAGACACAAATCACTAGAGCAATTTTGGAGCAATATGGTAGGACGAACGTCACATTTCGAAGAGAGGGAAACGAATACTCTCTAGACTTTTCTGTGAAATAACACACAGGACACTTTACGAAAACAGGAGAAGAAATGCCAGCGCTAAAAAATTACGATCTATTCTTGAGTCATGTGTGGCGAAAAGTTCACAATTCCGAGTACTACCGCCTCGTGAATTTTCTCGAGGGAGCAGCTAACTTTCGATGGCGCAACTATTCGGTTCCTGAACACGATCCGCTGGGGACAAAGACGGATTGGCAACTTCGCCAAGCACTCAATAGACAGATACGGCCGATAAACTGCTTTCTCGTAGTATCCGGTATGTACGTGCATCACAGAAAGTGGATTCAGGAAGAAATCAATATTGCCCTGTCCTTAAACAAACCGATAATTGGTGTAGTTCCTTGGGGACAAAATCGCGTGCCCATTGAAGTGCAGAAAATCGCTAAGGAAATGGTTGGGTGGCAGACGAGCAGTATCGTGAACGCTATTCGCAAATGGTCTCTATAGCCTATCGGGTGATAACAAGGAGTGACATCTTATGTCTGACGACGCCTTGAACTTGCTCCGGCAGCACAAAGACGACTACGGCTCGGAATATGATGAGCACCTTTTTGAGCAGTATAAGATTTGTGTCGAAATGGCTGATCGGGTCAGTGCGAGAAGAATGCTAGCAAATTCGTTTTTCGCAGGTGTACATACAACCCTAGCGATAGCCTTTACTGTGCTTTTGAAGGAGAAAGTATTACAGTCTTCACTTCTAATATTTGTGCCCTTAGTCGCATTACTCCTCCTCTGTTACCTCTGGTGGAGTGTGGTAAACTCGTATCGACAACTAAACTCGGGGAAATACAAGGTCGTTCTTGCTCTTGAACAAATGCTACCAGTAGCCCCCTATCATGCTGAGTGGATAGCGTTGGGCGAAGGGAAGGATAGGAAACTTTATCGGCCACTTACATACGAAGAAAAGTGGGTACCAGTGTGCTTTGGTGTGCTATATCTTCTCTTAACCCTAATCTTTTACTTCAAGGGCTAGATGGAGTGTCGGTGGTTGAGTTGACTCAAATGATTCAGACGAACTGAATAGGTGAAGAGTACTGTAATTAGCCGATCATAGCCCAATCCGGCGGTTTCACTGCAGCGGGCGATTCAAAAAGTTGCTCAGAGTCGTTTGAGGCGACCTTTATGGAGGTTCAGAAATTGAATAGATCTTGCAAGCCAGAGTAGGCCTCCTGCCAACACGATCCTTGCGGGCAGGGATTCTGTGGATGCAGGGGTGGTGGTTAGCTAGACGGGACGGTGAAGTGTACGCAGGGTGGGGGAATAGCCAGGGCGTTGATTGGCTTCACCGTGTCTGCAGGCAGCACTGTTCTCAATTCGTAAGGAACCTTTACCGCTTAGTCGTCCGTTAGCGCTTGTTCTCCCTTCTTTGCAGTCGGTTCTTCAGGGGCAACCCTTGTGGTTGCCCTTATGTGATCGTATCGACGGCAAACCAAGTCTACTCACACAGTTCCTTATCCTCGTCGCCATCATATTTGCACTTGTGGGTAGGATGCCTTGCAGGTGTGGCGGGCGGTAAAAGGCCTTGAAGAGAAGGGGCTGTACACGCGGGTGAAGAAGCCTTACCGGGATGCACGGGGACGCGTCCGGGCCGGGAAGATACACCATTACGAGTTTGCCGAGGTGGTCGACCGGGCCCTGGAGTACGCGGGGAAAGCTTTCAATGAGGCCAGGGAGGCCGAACGCAACGGCCGCTTGCCTGAGAAGGAGCTGTCAGATTTCGCGGAGGGCGGCGCCGGCGAGGA
This sequence comes from Caldilineaceae bacterium, assembly GCA_028819675.1. The sequence goes on from JAPPKT010000480.1 coordinate 14,267, forward strand.
AGACTGCCCGATGGTTCACAATAGCGGAACGAACGGGCAGTCAAAGGCTGATGGCGCCGCGCCCGATAGTTCACGATACGCGAACCCGGTAGTTCACAATAGCGGGAGTGAGAAGTTAGAAGTAGAAGTAGCAAGTAAGAATGGAAAGAGAGATTCGCGATCCGTGGCGGCTGGCGCCGCTGTAGAGAGATTGTCTACGGATGTTGTTGGGGCAGGGAACGGAGAGGCGGCGCCGGCGCAACAGGGGGTGCCGGTTCCGGAGGGGAAGCGCTGCGCATGCGGCGGGGAGATACCGCCGGAGAAGGCGGATACGCGTGACGAGTGCCGCGATTGTTACTATGCACGGGTGCGGCTAGAGGAGAAGGAGCGCAGGGCGGAGGAGGATGAGCAGAGGCGTCTCGGCTTCCTGGAGGGGCGGGACCAGGGCAGGCCACAACGCGGTCTGTTCAGCAGGGGCAAGCCGACCGGCCCGCTGGCGGCCGGGGGCGCAGGTGGTGGGCCGTTATCAGATGGCGAGGGGTATGCAGCAGGAGATGGCTGAGAGTGCGCGGGTTTGCGTGGAGAGAGAGTGGGGCAGCGGAACACTGAAGATGGCAGCCCTGGCGAGCAAGGCCGGGCTCCCGGTCCCGAAGATCGACGATGACGGCGGGGCTGTCACTGTGCGGTTCCGGCGCGGTCAGTTCGT
>JAPPKT010000022.1 GCA_028819675.1 Caldilineaceae bacterium
GGGGGGGGGCCCCCCCCCCCCCACAAGGGAGGCCGCTTGCGGCCGACCGCCCAAAAATGCGAGGAGAAAGTGAAGAGGAGTGAGGGGAGAGATGCGTTCGCTCGCCTCATTTTGAGTCACGAATTGACATGATGGATGGCCTCATTCGGAGAGATATGGAGATATGACAACTGCATCCTTTACTATCAGCGCTTTTGGCGATGAGATCGCGGACGATTTGGAGGCGCAGCTGGAGACGCTCAATGAGCTGAAGATTTCCTGCCTGGAGCTGCGGGCGGCGTGGGGGGAGAATGTGCTGCATATGTCGGACGGGCGGGTCGCGAAGGTGCGGGCGCTGTGCGACGACCACGGCGTGACGATCAGCGCGATCGGCAGCCCGGTCGGGAAGAGCCCGATCGAGGCGCTGATCGAGACGGAGGTGCAGAATCTGCGCCGCCTGAGCGAGATCGCCCGCCAGCTGGGTACCAGCAATATTCGCATCTTTTCGTTTCACCCGCCCGAGGGCAGCGACGATTACGACAGCTTCGTGGAGACGGCCATCGACCGGCTGCGGCGTCTGACGGAGGTGGCCGCGGCGGAGGGCGTCACCCTGCTGCTGGAAAACGAGAAGGGTATTGTCGGCGATACGCTCGACCGCTGTGTGAAGCTGGTCGAAGCTATTGACAGCCCGCATCTCGTCTTTCTCTGGGACCCGGCCAACTTCGTGCAGGTGGGCGAGGAGCGGATCACGGAGCGGGGCTGGCCTGTGATCGGCGGCCGGGTGGGCTATGTGCATATCAAGGACTGCAAGCTGGAGGGAGGCGTGAAGGCCGCGGGGGAAGGCGACGGGCAGATCCCCGAGCTGCTGGACCGGCTGATCAGCAGCGGGTACCAGGGGATGCTGGCGCTGGAGCCGCACCTGGCGATCGCCGCGCACAGCAGTGGTTTCAGCGGTCCGGACGGCATGGCGTACGCGGTGGAGTCGCTGCGGAAGGTGATGGATGCGGCAGGGGCTGTGGAGAACTGAGATTGAACTGAGCACGTATTGACGGTGATATGGAAGACATGTCCGCCGGAATGTAATCAGTGTAAACGAGCTGGGAGACCCAAACCCGATGATTGACCTTGATAATCTGCAATCCAAGTGTGAAAGAACCGTCGATTTCGCGGCCGGGCAGCTGCGCCACCTGGTGGAGGCGCACCCGGACCATTTCCCGATGTACACGCAGAACGGGAAGTGGATGCACAGCGGCGAGGCGTGGACGAACTGGTGCGAAGGCTTCCTGGGCGGACAGCTGTGGCTGGTCTACCAGGCCACGGGCGACGAGTATTTTCGCGAGAAGGCCGAGCATTACTCGCGCCTGCTGGAACACCGCAGGACGGACCGCAACGTCCACGATCTCGGCTTTCTGTTCTTCTCTACCTGGAAGCGCTGGTACGACCTGACCGGCGAGGAGGACAAGAACGCGGTGGTCATCGAGGCCGGTCAGACGCTCGCCAAGCGTTTTAAGGAGAAGGGCGAATACCTGCGCTCCTTTGTCTCCGACGAGAGCCTCTTCATCGACATTATGATGAACGTGCCGATCATCTTTTACGCGGCACAGGAGACCGATGACGAGGAGCTGTGGGAGACGGCCTATCGCCACTGCCTGACCACCCGTCGCTACCTGGTGCGGGGCGACGGCAGCACCTCGCACGAAGGCATCTTCGACCTGGAGACGGGCGAGTTCCTCCGCCAGACGACGCACCAGGGCTGGCGCGACGACTCATCGTGGGCGCGGGGGCTGGGCTGGTCGCTCTACGGGTTCGGCACAGTGTACGGGCTGACGGGGGATGCCCGCTTCCTCAAGACCAGCCAGGACAACGCCTGGTTCTACATGGAAAACACGCCGGACCACGGCGTGCCGCCCAACGACTGGATGGAGGCGCAGCCGCAGAATCCGCACGAGAGTTCGGCCGCGGCCATCGCCGCCAGCGGCCTGATCCAGCTTTCGCAGCTGGTCGGCGACCCGACGCTGGGCAAGCAGTATAACGACTACGCGCTGCAGATCGTGGATACGCTGACCGAGCCGGAGTTTGTCGCTTTTGACGATGAGGGCTGGGAAGGGGTGCTCAAGCAGGGCATGTACCACGAGCGGCTGGGGTTGGGCGTGAATGAGAGTGTGATGTGGGGGGACTACTTCTTTTTGGAGGCGGTGTGTAAGGTGCTGGGGGTGGAGTAGGGCAGTTTCTAGTTTTTTAGCAGTTAGTTTTTAGTGACGGCATTGGTGGGCGGCTGTTCTTTATGGGCTGGAAACTGTGGCGTGGGAGGGTGGTGTGATGGGCAAAGTGGCATTGGTGACCGGTGCGGGACGGGGGATTGGGCGGGGCATTGCGCTGGCGCTGGCGGAGAGAGGGTGGTCGCTGGTTATTAACTATCGCGGCAATGCGGCGACGGCCAACGAGACCGCTGGGATGGTGCGAGAGGCCGGCGGTGGCGCGCTGGTGGTTCAGGCCGATATTGGCTCGGCGGCGGACCGGGCGCGGCTGGTGCAGGCGGCGCTGGAAGAGTTCGGCCGCATCGATCTGCTGGTGAATAACGCCGGCATGGGGCCGCGCACACGTATGGACATTCTGGAGACGACGGAAGAGTCCTACGACGAGGTGATGAACGTAAACCTGAAGGGGCCGTTCTTTCTCAGCCAGCTGGTGGCGCGGACGATGCTGGAGCAGCTGGAATCCGGGCCGGCGGAGGCCGATGGCGGCAGGCCGCAGATCATCAATATTGGCTCGATCAGCGCTTACACCAGCAGCCCGGCGCGCGGCGAGTATTGCATCTCCAAGGCCGGTGTCGGCATGATGACGCTGCTGTTCGCGGACCGGCTGGCGGAGAGCGGCATCAACGTCGTCGAGGTGCGGCCCGGCATCGTCGAGACCGACATGACGAGCACGGTGAAGGAGAAGTACGACAAGCTGATCGGCGACGGCCTGACGCCGATACGCCGTTGGGGGCAGCCGGAGGACGTGGGCAAAGCGGTCGCGGCACTGGCCGAGGGGCTGTTTCCGTTCTCGACCGGCGCGGTGCTGGATGTTGACGGCGGATTTCATATGCACAGGTTGTGAACGGCAGTAGTCAGTAGTCAGGGGAGAGTGTAAGGCATGAAACTGATCGTTTTCAGCAAGATGCTCCAGGAAAAGAGTATTGCCGAACTGGTCGAGCTGGCGCAGAAGCACGGCTACGACGGTTATGACCTGGCGGTGCGGCCGGGCCATCCGGTCAACCCAGACAATGCGGCTGAGGCGCTGCCGCAGGCGCAGACGCAGATGGAGCAGGCCGGGCTGCAGATCGGTATGGTCACGGGCAACTTCGATCTGCTGACGGCCGACCACCCCCTGGCGGAGCCGCTGCTGGCGGCGATGGACAGCGCGGACGTGCGGCTGCTGAAGCTGGGCTATTTCAGGTTCGAGCCGCAGACGATGGACTACTGGGAGCAGGTGGAGAATGTGCGGCGAGCTTTTGCCGCCTGGGAAAGACTGGCCAGTATCTACAACGTCAAGATCTGCTATCATACGCACTCCGCCTACTGCATGGGCCTCAACGCGGCGGCGCTGATGCACCTGCTGCGCGACTTTGATCCCGCCTATTTGGGCGCGTATCTCGACCCCGGTCACTTTGCGGTCGACGGTGAACCGTTCGATTTCGGGCTGGCGATGGCGCGCGAGCATCTGAGCATTCTTTCGCTGAAGGATGTCCTCGTCGAGCGTGTTGAGAAGAACGGTCACGGTGCGGCCAAGCCGCGCTGGGTGGACGCCGGCGATGGGATCGTCGACTGGACGGCGGTATTCGATGAGCTGCGCCGGATCGGGTATGACGGGTTCCTATCGATTCACTGCGAGTATGACATTGAGGAAGGCGCGGACTGGTTTGAGACCTTCGTGCGTGAGGTGGCGTTCTTTCGCAAGATGAGAGGGAACGGCGAGGAGTGAGGGAAGAGGAGTGAGGAGTGAGAGCGTCTGCCGCCCCTCGCGGGTTGAGTATGGAGGCTCAAGCGAATGATAAAGAGTCTTAGCGTTAAGGGCCTGAACAACCGAATCGATGCCGACCTGGAGTTCAATGAAGACCTGAACATCATTACGGGCAAGAATGGGTCGGGTAAGACAACGCTGCTGAAGCTGCTCTGGTATCTGATCAGCGGAAATCTTGAGCGCGTAATCTTTGAAGTCCCGTTTCAGCAAATTTCAGTGAAAGGCGATTCACTTTTGCTGGCGATTCATCGACGCAGTGCTAGCGAGTTCACATTAATTTCAACAGATTTTTTCAGTAATACTCAAAAGACAGGAACTGTAGAACAACTGGATGACACGCTGAAAAGACTCAACAAGTATATCGTGACCGAGTCGAAAAAAAGTTTGTTCTTCCCCACATTCAGAAGAATAGAAGGGGGCTTTTCCGGTCTCAGCGATGTCAACCATCCAGACAGATCTGCAACTTCAACAACGGAGATGTTTCAGTCATCATTGGAAAGGTTCTCCTCTGATATCTCGACCAACGGTCACAGATTTGTCGCGTCAATCTCAACCCATGATGTTGGTACTCTGTTGACTCAGAAATACGCCGATATCAACGAGGAGATCAGAGACCGTCAGTCTCGGCTATTGGACGAGATTTCACAAAAGTTCCAGGTATCGCCTGGTGATTCCATAGGCTCGGAAGTATCTCAGGCTGTGCCCTCCGTACTTACTGATATTCAACAGGTTGCTAAGGAGAGCGAGCGGCTTTTCAAGCCGTTTCTAGTGCTGTCCGAACTTACTCGAAACATCTTAGAATATCAGGCAATTCAAGTTGTGGGACAAAATGCCCATGGTGAAATAACGAAGGGGATTACTCTGGGAGAAGGATCAGACGGGGCAACTCTTGAAACAACAAAAGGAGCAATTGCATCTGACAAGCTCTCCGCTGGAGAGAAGCAGATGCTAAGTTTTCTGTGCTACAACGCATTCAGCGAAAATACAGTCATCTTCATCGATGAGCCAGAATTGAGCTTGCATGTTGACTGGCAGAGACTCCTACTGCCAACGTTACTGGAACAGGAGACTGGGAACCAGTTCTTCATTGCTACGCATTCGCCCTTTATCTACGCAAAATATCCTGAAAAGGAGATTCCGTTGGGAGACAGGGGAGGTGCAAATTAGTGCCGATACCGTCCCCCACGGTAGAGGAGTTAGTTGCAACCCTTCGTCGCTCTTCCTTGCCAACGGTTCTCGTTGAAGGCCAAGAGGATATGCGCATCTATCGCTGGGTAGAGGCGCGCCTCGGCATTCAAGCCGCGAATGTGCTGCCTACGGGTGGTAGAGACAAATTGTTATCTGTCTATGAACGAAGGCAGGAATTCTCCAATTTGCCGGTTGCCTTTGTCGCCGACAGGGACATGTGGTTTTTTTCAGGGATTCCATCAGACTACGATGAGGTCATTTGGACAGAAGGATATAGCGTTGAGAACGATCTGTATGCCGGCGCTGAACTTGAAAATCTCCTAGACGCCGAGGAGGCGCAGGCACAACAGCAATTGCTGGATGCTATTGCCGAGTGGTTCGCATTTGAGGTTGAAGAGTATCTTGCGGAGAGGCGTTATGAGGTCTCTCATCACTGCGACCGGGTTGTCCCGCGTGGACATGCACAGATAGATGAGGATTTCCGCAGAAGCCGTGGCTTTCGTACTCCTGGAGAGAGGATGCATCGGCAGATCAAGAGGGCGTATCAGCTTCAGCTCAGGGGAAAGCAGCTCTTTCAAATTCTGGAACGTTTTTTGAACGCCCCCAACCGCGGCACCCGCTATAACGTCGCATCGTTGCAAGAGATAGCACTGAAGATGACCCCTGGTCACCTACTGATGGGTCGTTTGATGCAAGAGATCGAACAAGCGGTAGCGGACCAGTAACTCGCTCTAAGGAACACCAACGCAGTAGACAATAATAGTTTTTCAGGCTGAAAGGATTACAGAACTTTGCCTTACCCATACCCACTTGTATTCAGCACACTTGGCTCGCCGGGCTGGTCGTTGGAACGTGCGGCGGAGCAGGCGGTCGCCGACGGTTACGCCGGGCTGGAAGTGCGCATTCTGGACGGCCAGGTAATTCCGCCGGACCTGCCGGCTGAGCGCCGCGCCGCAATCCGCAGTCTGATGAAGGAGCACGGGCTGGTTATCGCCGGCATCGGCGCGTCCACCCGCTTTTCCTCGCCGGACGCGGACGACCGCGCCAAGCATCTGGCTGACCTGCGCGCCTATCTGGCGCTGGCCAGCGACCTGGAGGTGCCGATCGTGCGCACTTTCGGCGGCGGCCCGTCCGAGGGCCAGACGATGGAGGACGTGATCGATCTCGTTGCCGCCAGCCTGGCGGAGGCCGCGCCGGACGCTGAACGGCACGGCGTCACAATCTGCCTGGAGACCCACGACGCTTTCTGCCGCGGGCAGGAGGTGGCGGGCGTGCTGGACCAGGTGGATTCGCCGTGGGTCAAGGCGGTTTGGGACGTGCATCATCCCTTCCGCATGGGTGAATCGACCGAGGATACGTGGAACTACATCGGTTCACGCCTGGCCCATATCCATATGAAAGACGCCCGGCGAAGGGAGGACGGCAGCTGGGAGTTGAAGCTGATGGGCGAGGGCGAGGTCCCCTGCCGGGAGATCCTCCACCTGCTGGCGGCGAAGGGCTACGACGGTTATATCTGCGCCGAGTGGGAGAAGGCGTGGCATCCTGAGGTCGAGGAGCCGGAGATCGCTATTCCCCAGCATGCGCGGGTTCTGCGTGAGTGGATGGCGGGGTGAGACTTCGGTTTTTAGTATTCAGTTTCTAGTTTTTAGTGACTGCGTCTCCTGGAGTTAGGTACGGTCAGGGACTGCCGGAGCTAGGAATTGGGGACGGCGGGGTGAGTGGGGTTGCGATGGGGACGGAGAAGCCGAAGGGGCTGTATCTGCTGGGGGAGAGTGCCTTTGCCCGTATATACGGGGAAGACACGCGGCGGGACATCGAGGCGCATGTTGAGATCGTTGGGGCGTTGCAGACGCCTGAGACGGTCTCGGCGGACCCATCGGTGTTGGCGGATGTTTCGCTGATCTTTTCCGGCTGGGGTATGGCGCGGGTGGATGAGGCCTTTCTTGAGGCGGCGCCCAATCTGGAGGCGATCTTTTACGCTGCGGGTACGGTGCGCTACTTTGTGACCGATGCGCTGTGGGAGCGGGGCGTGCGCCTGACCAGCGGCTATGGCGCCAATGCCGAATTTGTGGCGCCGTACACGCTGGCGCAGATTATCCTCAGCCTGAAACGTGTCTGGCATTTCGCCAACAAGCTCCGTCAAGAGGGAACCTACAGCTCGTTTGATAAAGAGCCGCTGCCAGGCCTGTACACCGGCGTCGTCGGCCTGATCTCGCTGGGGCAGGTCGGGCTCCGGGTTGCGCGGCTGCTGCAAGAGACGCTGCCGGCGGTGCGCGTACTGGCTTACGACCCGTTTCTGACGCCGGTTTTGGCCGCGGAGCTGCACGTGGAGCCGGTCGGGTTGGAGGAGCTGTTCAGGAGCTGTGACGTGGTCTCGCTGCATACGCCGTGGCTGCCGGAAACGGTCGGCATGATTACGGGCGCGCACCTGGCCTCGATGAAAGAGGGCGCGGCGTTTATCAACACGGCGCGCGGCGCGGTCGTGAACGAGCCGGAGATGGTCGCCGTGCTGCAGCAACGGCCAGATTTGTATGCGCTGCTGGATGTCACCCACCCGGAACCGCCGGCCGCGGGGTCGCCTCTCTACAGCCTGCCCAACGTGCTTCTCACTCCCCACATCGCCGGTGCGCACAACACCGAATGTCTGCTGATGGGCCGCACGATGGTGACCGAGCTGGCCCGCTACCTGGCGGGTGAACGCATGGAATACGAGGTCACGCAGGAGATGCTGCCGCTGCTGGCCTGATGCGGACCATCTTCTGGCCGCCCGAACATTTTGCCCGCGCAGTCTCCGTCCCCGACAGGATCACCTATGTTTTTGCCCGGACTCGTCTCCATAACTTTTCGCCAACTCTCTGTGGAGGAGATCATCGCCCTGGTGACGCAGGCCGGTCTGGCTGCGGTTGAGTGGGGCGGGGATATTCACGTTCCGCACGGGGACGAAGCGCAGGCGCGTACGGTCGCCCGCTTGGGCGCCGATTCCGGTCTGGACGCGGCGGCGTACGGCTCCTACTACCGCGTCGGGCACCCCGAGACCGGACCTTTCGAAGCGGTGCTGGTCTCGGCGGTAGCGCTGGGCGCGCCGCAGATACGCGTATGGCCCGGGGAGCAGGGCAGCGACGAGGCGGACGAGGCCTACTTTCAGACGGTGGTAGAGGACAGCCGCCGCATCGCCGACATGGCCCAGGCCGAGGAGATCGGCATCGTCTACGAGTTCCACGGCAATACGCTTACCGACACGAATGCGGCGGCCTTGCATCTCCTGCAGAGCGTAGATCATGCCAATGTGCGCTCGCTGTGGCAGCCGCCGCGCTTCGCCGCGCGCGCCGACAACCTTGCCGGAATAGAGATGGTGCGGCCCTGGCTGGAACATCTGCATGTCTTCCACTGGCATCTGCAGACGGGTGAGCGCCGTCCCCTGGCAGAGGGCGAGGACCTGTGGCGGGACTATCTGGCGCAGGCGGGGGACCCCGAGCGCACGCGCTATGCGCTGCTGGAGTTCGTTGAGGACGACGCGCCGGAGGCTTTCCTGCGAGATGCGGCGACGCTGTTGAGGTGGCTCGGCGACCATCCCGCCGCGAGCAACTGACCACGGTCCTCTGAACGCGACCCATGGCCCACGTTCGCCAGCAGACCCCTACGGACGCGGATGGTTCTGACGCTGTTCTCGCGCTCATGGTCCGCCCCTGGGCGCCGGCAGCGGTCAGTCAGCATGTGCGCCTGGTGCTGGGGGATGCTGAGTGTGCTGCGTGCGACGCGGTCTGGGTGGAGATTGGCTATGGGCTGGAGGGCGCGCCGCTGACCTATCTGCGTCACATTCTGCAGGTTGACGGTTGGCACTTAGCCGAACCGATCGAACAGCTGCTCAGCGGCGAGACCCCTTACGCTACCTGGCGCAGCGGTTGCCCGCCGGCGTTGCTGATGGCGCGTGCCGGGGACGCCGACGCGCAGGGCAACCCGACTTATCAGCTGACGCTGCAGCTGACCGTCAGCGGGCTGACCGACGGTGGGCCACGGGACGGTTCAGCCATCACTTTTGCCCTAGACCGGATCGGTGGGGAGGAGCTTCTGCGTTTCGGCGAGGTGTTCGACCAGGAGCTGCGGCAGGCACTGGAATACTGGGGGGCCGACGGTGCTCTGACTGGTGGAGCGGCGGCGTCCGTCCTAGAGGTGAACAGTTTCAGCAGCCGCGTCAACGCGGCGGCCTATGATGCGCTCGGCAGCGACTACAGCCATGACTATCTGGCCGAACCGTTTTTCCGGGAGGCGTTTGAGGGCTGGTTGGGGTTGCTGCCCGCCGGTGGCCGGGTACTGGAGGTCGGCTGCGGGCACGGGAGGCCGATTGCGGCCGCGCTGGCGGACGCGGGACAGCGCGTGACAGGCATTGACCCGTCAGCGCAGATGATCGCAGAGGCCCGGCAGGCTGTGCCGGGGCAGGATTTTCGTCAACTGGCACTGGTGGAGTTGGAGGAAACGGACGCTTTTGACGGGGCCTGCTGCTTCTTTTCGCTGCTGTGCATGGACCCGGTCGAACTGCGAATTGGTCTGGCGCGGCTGCACAGGGCGCTGAAAGCGGGTGCGCCGCTGCTGATTGTGTCCGGTGTGCCGGACCTGTTTACGCGTACGTCGCCCTTGCGCAGCGTACAGGGGCGGACCACCTGGGAATGGCCGTACGATCACGAGGACATGCCCGCCGTTCTGACGGCGGGCGGGCAGTGGCGGGTTGGGGCGCCGGCGGTACGGTTTTACGATACGGATACGCTTAAGCGGATCGAGGCAACTTCGCTGGACGAGCTGGCGGCTGATCCCCGTTATCTGCCCGGCGCTGAGATGTCCGATCCGCTGGCGTTTGCGACAGGGAAGCGGATTGTTAAGGGGGTGTATGCGCTTGTTGCGCGTAGGGCAGCAGGCGTGTAGCCCGTTGACTTTCCACGCAGGAAGTCAAGAGAGCGATAGTCGCAGAGTCTACAGGGATGGGCGCCGATGGGTCTGTTACCGATCCCGGGGCGTAACCACCTGTACGTTTTGAGCATTGGTTGCGGTTACCAGCGGTCCGTAAACCCATCCTGTCCGATCCCCAATGTCAATCTGCCACCAGTCGCCAGCACCGGGGCTCTTGCCGGTGATGACGAATCGTTCGCCAGGCGGGGCTGTTCCCAGGATAGCATAATTGGTGCCTGGGCCTTCTCGTACGTTTATGCGAGTATTTATCGTCAGCCAAGGCCTCAGGGGCGTCAGGGTAGCTGTGGCGCGGGCTTGGTCTACAGAGACAAGGTACCCAGCCGGCGCGTGCCAACTTGAGTGTACGTTTTCGACGTCTACATAGTACTCCCCAGTAAAGGGCGCTTGGAAGACAATTTTTGCGTCACCCCCGAACAGGCCTCCACCGCTGTTCTGATCTCTTATCCAAACCCCTAACGTCTCCTCCTGATAACCCCATACAGTAAGCTGGGTGTCGGCCAAGATTGATCGCGCCACAATCTCAACTGTCTCATTTCTCTCCAGATAAAGGAAAAAGTAATCAACATTGGATGGGAAGTCGATGTTGCCGTGGAGGATCTCTCCAACCTGGATCCTCCTGCCTCGGTCTGGTTCATCGAAATGAACAAGACGGCGATTCGCTTCCAAGGTAATCTCATCGGAGACGTACGACGGGATCAGAAAGAGCGGCCCATGGCTTCTTGTGACAAAGGAATGTGAACTGGTTTCAGAATCTGCGTGTTTGTTGCCATATTTGTCAAGAATTTGGAAACTGACATCTTCTGCGCCAACAAACCTGATTTGAATTGCAGTTCCAGCTGGTTCATTGATGATATAGGCGTCGCCAAAGTTTTGCGACGTCAGTCTGTGACGGAGAGAACCGCCGTCCAAATTGATTTCTCTCTTTCCAAGGCCGGAAGGATCACGGCCTGCGATCAGTTGGCGGACACGTGGCAAAAGGTCGGCAGACGAGGCGGCAAGACCGAACTCCCTGAAGGCTCTAAAACCACTGATCCCGATCACAGCGCCCGTATCGGAGACAAGCGCGCCGCCACTTTGTCCTCCTGTGATTGCAGCATCGGTCTGGAAATAGGTGATGCCAACCGGCTCCCACTCTCGCAGCCGTGACAAGATTCCCCGAGTCATCGTCGTTTGTGGATAGGCTTCGACCTCGGCTGGATAGCCAATCAGATACACTTCGGAGCCAATCGATGTGTTCTCTCCGTCAAGCATAGGCAAGGGTTCCACGGGGGTAGAAATTGGGCCAAGAACGGCTAAGTCCACCAACAGGTCCCAGCCTACTACTGGCACTTCCCTGTAAACGGAACCGTCCGGGAACACGACGACTACTGCGTTGAACGGCCAGACCACATGGGCGTTCGTCACTACGTATCCCCCTTCGACGAGCACGCCGCTGCCGGTGCTGACACCCGTATGAATGAAGGCGACTGCGGACGAGACCATTTCAAAGATTCGGGCGGAAGAGACCTTCTCTGTGGTTGCCGCAGATGTCGAGGTTGTCGCAGCTGTGGCGAAGCAGAACGGCAACTCAAGATCCTCAAAGTCATTGCCTTCAACGTTTTCCCAAATGGCAGGAACACACCCTTCCAAGCGGTTACCTGAAAGATAGAGCTGTTCGAGCTTAGAGAGCTTGCCCAATTCTGGTGGGATATCGCCACTCAGGTTGTTGTCTGCGAGGCCTAGCCCGGTCAGTTTTGTCAGGTTGCCCAATTCCGAGGGCACAGCCCCAGTCAACCGGTTGTTCCAAAGGCTCAGCCCTGTCAATTTTGTCAGGTTGCCTAACTCTGAGGGGATCTCTCCACTCAATTGATTCGAGTGGAGGAACAGATATTCCAGGTTGGAAAGATTGCCAAGCTCTGGCGGGATGGTCCCGCTCAATTTGTTTTGCCCTAGATATAACGCTTTCAATTCTGTAAGTTTATTCAGTGTTGGCGGAATTGGTCCACTTAGTTGATTCTCCGTAAGACTTAGCCATTCCAGGTATTCCAGATCGCCCAGTTCTATCGGAATTACCCCAGTCAATTTATTTGAGTAGAGCCCTAACTCTTCTAGATTGCTTAAGTGTCCCAACTCAGTCGGGATCGTTCCGCCCAACTCGTTGTTCCCCAGGTGCAGCATTTCAAGGTTGGCAAGCCTGCCCAATTCTGGAGGAATTGTTCCGATCAGTTCGTTGCTCCAGAGGCTGAGCTCAATCAAGTTGGAAAGGGCGCCCAAGGCCGTCGGAAGTGTCCCGTTTAACTGGTTCTCTGAAAGATACAAGGCTTCCAGATGGGTTAGATGGCCTAATTCTGATGGAATCGTACCATTCAGTTCATTGTCCGAAAGGTCCAATTCAATAACGCGATCATTCTCGTCTGTGATGACGCCAAACCATGTCCCGATTGGCTTGTTGCTCAGCCAATTCTGGTTGCTCGTCCAGTTGTCGCCGCCAGTGGCCTCATAAAGGGCAATCAGCGCGTCTTCGTCTGTGCAAATGGGCAACCTAATCTCGTCCAGATCATTTTCCTTAACATCCTGCCATACTTCGGGTACACATCCGGTTAACCGGTTATCAGCAAGGTAAAGCCATTCCAGGCCGGAGAGTGTATTCAGTTGCGGCGGGATTCGGCCCGTCAGCCGATTGAAACTGAGGGCCAACCCTTTCAGTTGTGTCAGGTTTCCAAGTTCTGATGGAATCGTTTCGCTCAACCGGTTTCCCGATAGAGCAAGTGATTCCAACTGGGCAAGTTCTCCCAATTCTGGGGGTATCAAACCACTCAACTGGTTCGAGTGAAGGTAGAGCAGGGTCAGTTTAGTAAGGTTTCCGAGTTCTGGTGGAACAGCCCCGCTCAGCCGATTCGCCGCGAGGCTCAACCCTTCCAGATTGGCAAGGTTTCCAAGTTCTGGAGGAATCGAACCACTTAACTGATTCGAAAAGACACTCAGCAGTGTCAATTTGGAAAGGTAGCTCAGTTCTGAAGGAATCGTCCCGTTCAGACTGTTCTGTGAAAGAATTAGCCACTCCAGTTTGGAAAGGTTGCCTAGTTCTGACGGAATCGAGCCACTCAGCTCGTTTTCCGAAAGATTCAGTTCAATGACACGGCCACTGTCGTCCGCAATAACCCCGTACCAGTCCCCAAGCGGCCTGTTGCTCAGCCAGTTTCTATTTTCAAGCCAATTATCGCCGTCCGTAGCTTCGTAAAGCGCAACCAATACGTCTCTATCCGAACAGAACTGCAAACCGACATCATCCAGATCACTGTCTTCAATATCACGCCAAATCTCGGGCAGGCATCCAACTAATTGGTTGTCTGCAAGGAATAGCTGTGTCAGTCCCGTAAGATTTTCCAGATCTGGCGGAACAGTTCCGCTTAGTTCATTACCCCAAAGACTCAGGCCCTCCAGGTTAATGAGGTTGCCCAACTCTGGTGGAATCGCTCCGCTCAATTGATTGTCCGAAAGGGCGAGCATCGTTAGATTAGTCAGATTGCCTAACACTGATGGGATCGTTCCATTCAATTGGTTTCCCCAGAGGAACAGTCTTTCAAGGTTCGTGAGGTTGCCCAATTCTGACGGTATCGTCCCGCTTAATCGGTTGTCCGAGAGGTACAGCCATCCCAGGTTGGTGAGATTGCCCAACTCTGGCGGAATCGATCCATCCAGCTGGTTGCCCCAGAGGAACAAGTACCTCAGATTGTTGAGTTTCGCCAGATCTGAAGGAATTGTCCCGCGCAGATTATTATTAAAGAGGGCCAACGCTCCCAGGTTGGTGAGGTTGCCTAACTCGGATGGAATCGTGCCGCTCAGTCGGTTTTCGAAGAGATTCAGCGCTTCCAGGTTGGTGAGGCTGCCCAGTTCCGGTGGAATCACTCCTCTCAACTGATTTTGTGAGAGATTCAGCCTTTCCAGGTTGGAGAGGTTACCCAACTCGGATGGAATCGTGCCGTTCAGCTCGTTTTCCGAAAGATCCAGCTCAACGACGCGGCCGTTTCGGTCCGTTGTGACGCCATGCCAGGAATCGAGCGATGCATTGGAGAGCCAGTTCCTGTTGTTCGTCCAGTTGTCGCCGTCGGTATCCTGGTAGAGCGCCACCAGGGCGTCCCTCTCTGCATCCTTGGCCGGAGCAGTAGGTGAAGATGCATGGGCCGCAGGGCCTTTCAGCCCGGCGATTAAGGCACACACAGCAAAGACGGCAATCAGGACTCTGAAAAATGACTGCATGAAATCCCTCCTGCGTGCTGAATGGACGGACCGAGTCGAAATACCTGAAAATTCAGAAGGAAATGGTGCGAGGAACCAATCTGATTGTACAAAACATTTACGAAACCGGGAAATTGGACGGAGAACAGGAAACCCCCGGGCCTGAGAGACCCGGGGGCGAAATACCGTTATCAATTGGTTTCGAAGGTGTCTTCGTTCTCGTTTCGCTGTCGAGTTCAACCTTTTCGCAATCGGCGAAGATCTCGCGGTATGAGTGCAGTTGCGGAAACTGTCTCGGGATAGATGGCTCGAAAACTATACGCCGCGAACAGAATCCCCCTCAGCCCACATCCACGCCGAACGAACCCCGGACCGCGATCTTGAAGGCTGTTTTGCCGTCCAGCTCGTAGCCGCCGTCGAGGGCGTCGAAGCCTTCGGCCACGCGCTCGAGGGGCAGGACATGGCTGATTACGGCGCTGAAGTCGACGTCGCTGCTCTGGAGGACCGCCACCGCGCGTGTGAAGTGGTGGTAGCGGCTGCCCCAGACGCCTTCGAGGCGCAGATTGGGGCGCA
>JAPPKT010000400.1 GCA_028819675.1 Caldilineaceae bacterium
CCGAATAGGCCCGACCGCCCGGAACTGCAGGGGTTAGGGGCTAGGGGCCAGGGGTCAGAGACGGCCGCTACATCGGTTTAAGAATAGAGTGGGGGAATGGCTTTGGTTTCGTTGCTGGAGGAGTTGTAGGAAGGTTCGCACTCACTTTGAACCGAACCCATTGTGCCGATTGGTCTTGACCAAGGCGTCGGAATCGGGTAGGATATGCGCGCTTTGCGAATTGACGGTTTCCCACTTGCGTATTCGTGACAGAAGTACCAGAACGCGCGGGCTCCGGACCTACTTTGAAGGTGGGAACCCGGTGTTCGCTTCCTCGTCGGTCGGTGTCGAATGCGTGCAGCTGAGTGAGCGATAGCGCCAGCCACTCGGTGAGCGGACAGCCCAGCTTTGACCCGGCACCTACTCATTTCCCTGCCCAGAACCGCACGCACGCTGATAGCGGGTGCGATTTCAATATAGCCTTAAATTTCACAGAGAGAGAAGAAAGATGAAAACTGAACCTTCGGCCTGGGATGCCCTAAAGTTTCGTTGCATCGGTCCGCCGCGGGGTGGACGCGTCGTCGCGGTTGCAGGACATCCGACTCAGAGCAACGTCTTCTATTTCGGCGCGGTTGCGGGCGGTGTGTGGAAGACGGTGGACGGCGGCACCTATTGGGAAAACATTACGGACGGGCAGTTCAATGTTTCCTCGGTGGGGGCAATTGCCGTATCTGAAGCGGACCCGAATGTCATTTACGCGGGGACCGGCGAATCGACGATCCGGCTGGACGTGAGCTGGGGGGACGGCGTATACAAATCCACCGACGGCGGGGAGACGTGGAAGAACGTAGGGCTGCGCGACAGCCATCATATCGGCGAGATTCGGATTCACCCGCAGGACCCCGATACCGTCTACGTGGCTGCGCTGGGCCATGCGTTCGGGCCGAATGATGAGCGCGGCGTCTACCGGACCACCGACGGGGGCGAGACCTGGGAGCGGGTGCTGCATGTGAGCGATGGGGCGGGCGGAGTGGACCTGACGCTGGACGTCACCAATCCGCGTATCATCTACGCCACGATCTGGCAGGTGCACCGCCACTTCTGGGAGCTGGTCAGCGGCGGGCCGGACAGCGGGCTGTGGAAGTCGACCGACGGCGGAGACAGCTGGACTGATATCAGCCGCAGTCCCGGGCTGCCGCAAGAAGGTATTCTGGGGAAGATTGGCGTCTCGGTATCACCTGCCAAGCCAAGCCGGATCTGGGCGATCGTGGAGGCGGAGGGTGAAAAGTCGGGCGTGTACCGCTCCGATGATCGGGGCGCCACCTGGGAGCATCTGACAAACAATCAGGACCTGTTGAACCGGCCGTGGTACTACCTACACATTTTTGCCGACCCGCAGGACCCTGATACCGTCTACGTCAACAACCTGAAGATGTGGAAGAGCATCGACGGGGGCAAGGAGTGGGGCGAGATCACGACGCCGCACGGGGATAACCACGACCTGTGGATCGACCCGGCCGACCCGCAACGGATGATCAACGGTAACGACGGCGGGGCCTGTGTCAGCTTCAACGGCGGCGAGACGTGGAGCACGATCTACAACCAGCTCACGGGCCAGTACTACCATCTGGACGTGGACAACCAGCAGCCCTATCATGTTTACGGTACGCAGCAGGACAATTCCAGTATTGCCGTGCCGAGCGCGACGGAGAAGGGGGCGATTCCCTGGGGTGACTGCTACCCGGCGGGCACGGGGGAGAGCGGTTATATTGCTGTGAAGCCGGACGATTCCGACATCGTTTACGTCGGCGCGGTCGGCTCGTCACCCGGCGGCGGAGGCGCGTTGCAACGGTACGACCACCGCACGAAGCAGATTCGCCTGGTGACGGTGTGGCCGGAGCCGTTCAGCGGATTCGGGCCTAAGGAGATGAAGTACCGCTTCCCGTGGACATTCCCGATCCTTTTCAGTCCTCACGACACCAATGTGCTGTATACGTGCGGGAATCACGTGTTTCGGACGACGGACGAAGGCAGCTCGTGGGAGATACTCAGCCCGGACCTGACGCGCAACGATGAGAGCAAACTGGAGGCGTCCGGGGGCCCGCTCACCCTGGATACGAGCGGGGCGGAGCATTACTGCACAATTTCAACGTTCATTGAATCGGCCCACCAGAAGGGTCTTTTCTGGGCGGGCAGTGACGACGGCCTGATTCATATCAGCGAAGACGGCGGGGGCAGCTGGCGCAACGTGACGCCGCCGGAGCTGCCGGAGTGGAGTTTTGTGACGGTCATCGAGCCGAGCGCGCATGACGCTTCAACGGTCTATGTAGCGGCAACGCGCTATAAGCTGGACGACTACAGGCCGTATCTGTTCAAGACGACCGACCTGGGACAAAGCTGGCAGCGGCTCGACGGCAGCTTCCCGCAGAATGAGATCACGCGCATGTTGCGGTCGGACCCGGAGCGGGAGGGGCTGCTGTACGTGGGTACCGAGTCGGGCGTATTCGTCTCGTTCGATGACGGCGGGTCGTGGCAGAGGATTCCGGGCAACCTGCCGGTGGCGCCGGTTTACGATATGATTGTCAAGGACGGGGACCTGGTGGTGGCCACGCACGGCCGCTCCTTCTGGATCCTGGACGATCTTACACCGTTGCGGCAGGTCAGCTCTTTGGAGGAATCCGAGGAAGGCGGGGCGCGACTCTTTGCGCCGCGCGAAACGCTGCGACGCTGGCTGCCATGGACGGTCAGCGGATCGCGAGGCGATGCGCGCAACTATGCGCTTGCCTTTGGGCAGTTGATCACATTCCGGGACGAAGAGGATGAAACAGGCGGGAGTACGCGCCGGGTCCTCGACGGGGGCGAGAATCCACCCCATGGCGCGATCGTCTATTACAGTCTACCGAGCGACGCGGAGGATGTGAGCCTGACATTTCTGGATGCCTCGGGCAGTGAGATCCGGTCGTACGGCCCCAAACCGGCGAAGGAGGAGATGGAAAAAGAGAAGGAGGAAACTCCCTCCATTCAGTACATTCCCACCGGCGCAGGGCTCAACCGATTTGTGTGGAATATGCGCTATGCCGACGCCGAACAGCTGCCGGGCGACCCGTTTACGGAGAAGAGTGTCACAGGGGCGATGGCGCCACCAGGGACCTACCAGGTGCGCCTTACAGTAGACGGGGAGAGCCAGACAGAATCGTTTGAAATCTACATTGATCCCAAGTTGGATCGAAGCGAGGCGTCGATGCAGGCCCAGTTCGATCTGTGGCAGGAGGTAAACGCGAAGCTTACCGAGACACACCAGGCGGTTAAGCGGCTGCGCAAGGCACGAGAACGCGTGACGGCTATGGCCGAGATGGTTGGGGAGAGCGAGGCCGACGAACAGACGAAGTCGGCGGTCAAGGAGAGGGCAGAGCAGATTGGAGAACAGTTGGGAGAGGTGGAAGCTCAGCTGGTTCAGCCCGAAGCCAAGGTGGCGTTTGACCGGCTGCGACTGCAGACGATGCTCAACGCCAGGCTGCACAATCTCATCAGCGTAGTTTCCGCGGCTGACGATGCCCCGACAAAGCAGACGTATGACGTCTTTGGTGAACTGAGCACGAAGGTCGATGCAGAGTTTGACAAACTTGAGTCGATTTTGGGTGAGAGTGTAGCCGACTTCAACGCGGCGGTGCAGGCGGCGGATGTGCCTCCGGTAGTGGTCTAGCGATTCGATGCGTGACCCACTGGCAGTAACAAAGAGCGCAGGGTCTCCTGCGCTCTTGAAGATTTCTTTTGCAGATTTTATCGTACGCAGCGCCTATCAGATGGGCAAGACGCCACTATTGCCTATTTTCGCGGCGTCGCTGGGGGCATCGGACGCGCTGTTGGGGTTGATCGTCTCGGTCTCGACGGTAACGGGCATGGCGACAAAGCCATTGTTCGGCCTGCTCTCGGACCGTATGGGCAGGAGACTGTGGCTTCTGATCGGTACGCTGGTCTTCGCAGGTGTGCCCTTTCTCTATTCCGTGATCGAGACGCCCGGGCAGCTTATCGTCATTCGGTTGCTGCACGGCACGGCGACGGCGATCTACGGCCCGGTGACCGTGGCGTATGTGGCGGAGCGCGGGGGCAAGCGCAAGGCGGAGCAGCTCGGCTGGTTTGGCATGGCGCGCAGCGGGGGCTACCTTGTCGGGCCGGCGGTGGCGGGCTGGCTGTTGCTTGCACTGGAGCCGGTGGCGGTCTTCACGCTCATCGGCGTGCTGAGCATGGCTGCGTTCGTTCCGGTGCTGTGGATGGGCAAGGACGAGCCACGCCCTCCCGAAACGGCAGCGGCCGAATCCAAGGCGAACATGGAAAAGGCAGGGGGAACGGCTGCAGGGATCGGCGCCGTCAGAAGGCTCTTGAAGCGGGAGGCGGGGCTGTTAGGTACGCCTGCGGTCTGGCTTTCGGGTGCTCTGGAGGCGGGGGTTTTTGTCGTGACCTACGTCATCAAAGCTTTCTTGCCGATCTACGCGCTGACAGCCGGATATTCTACGGTCGAGATAGGTCTGTTCTTCAGCGTGCAAGAGGGCGCGCTGATTGTGTTGAAGCCCTGGGGCGGCAGGCTGGGAGACCGGATCGGCCATCTCAGGGCGGTTTCGCTGGGGATGTTCTGCCTGGCGGTCACCCTTCCGTTCCTACTGGCGGCAGGAGGTACTGCGGGGCTGCTGGCCGTGGCTGCGACGATGGGTGCAGCGCAGGCTCTGATTTTCCCGGCGACGGTTGCCCTGATCGCGGAGCAGGTACCGACTGGAAAGGTTGGGGCGGGGATGGGTCTGGCCGGTTCGCTGAAGAACGGCGGCAAGGTGGCGGGACCGGTGCTGGGGGGACTGCTGATCGCCGGATTGGGGTACAGTGGACTGTTCTGGCTGCTTACGGGCATGTTGCTTGTGGGTGCGCTTTTCCTGCTCGTCCGGGTACAAGGGGCCGACTTCTCACTTCTGCCGAGGACGCAGAAGGTGAAGAGTTGACGGCGCGTTCATTCGATTCTAGCCTGCCGGATCGTTGGGAGCAGTAGCAGGACCAGCTCCAGAGCGAGGGCCGCGGACCCGACAAGAAGGGTTCCTCGCAGCCCGATTGACTCTCCCAGAGCTCCGCCGACAAAGGCGCCAACGGTAGCAACACCGAAGAGGACGAAGCGGCGGGCGGCAGTAACACGCCCAAGCAGTCGAACAGAAGTAATCGCCTGGCGCAGGCTGAGCTGATTTACGAAGTAGAGCGTACTGCCCAGACCGACCAGGGCCTGTGCGACGCCCGCTGCAGCTATTTCGCGGCCAATCAGGTCGGCGGTCGCCAGCAGCAGCGCACCCGCGATCCACAACAGTTTGCCTAAGAGGAGCGTCCATCCAGCTTGCAGATGCCGCGCGGCTCTTCCGGCAAGCATTGCGCCCGCCAGGGAGCCGATGCCAGCGCAGGCGGCGACGATGCCGATTATGGACGGCGTGAAGTGCAGCTGATTGACGAGAAAGAGCATCTGCACCGCCGCTGAGATGGAACCGGCCAGCATGCCAAGGCTGGAGGTGATCGTCAGCGCCCTCAACAGCGGTGTTCGGAGGAGTTCGAACACTCCCTCTCCCACCTCGCGACCAATCGATGCGGCGGCAGCACGGATCCCATTGACGGGCTCTTTTGCTTCGTCGCGATCTGGCTGGGCAGGCTGCGGCTCCTCTTCGGCGACTCCGCCGAGGGCGAGGGCGGAGAACAGGTAGGAAACTGCATCGACCAGAATTGCTCTGGGGGCGCTGAAGAGCTGAACGAGGCCGCCGGCAGCGGCCGGTCCGGCGATTGCGATGACGGCGTCGCTGGTGGAGAGTCTGCTGTTGGCCTCAACCAGTTGCCTCTTTTCCACGAGGGCTGGCAGTACTGAAATGGCGGCAATTTGAAAGAAAACGGTGAGCGTGCCGGCGGCAAAGGTTACGAGCCAGATCTGGAGAAAGGAGAGCTGGCCCAGCCAGGCGGCGACGGGTATGGTGACGAGAAGCATGGCGCGGCCGATATCGGCCCAGATCAGGATCGGCTTGCGCCGGACGCGGTCTATCCAGACGCCGGCAAGGAGACCGAAGAGAAGGTTGGGGAGAGAGCCGGCGGCGGCAAGCAGGCCCATTTGCGTCGGCGTAGCGCCCAGTACGAGGACGGCGGCGAGCGGCAG
This sequence comes from Caldilineaceae bacterium, assembly GCA_028819675.1. Next base: position 6,146 of record JAPPKT010000400.1, read on the forward strand.
AGCGACATTCGTGATGGCTGTACCGGCGCCGGAGGTGACGTGTGCGACCCAGAGCCGGGCAAATGACCGGTTCCGCCAGAGACTGTCGGGGTGGGTCATTGGTCAGGTCGTGCCGGGCATAGCCGACGCCAGGGCGCGTTTCATCCACTCTTTGACGGCTATTGCCGAGTCCCGGACAGATGTGCCGGTTGTATCCAGAAGGGTTACGGGCGGCGTCTGATGCGGTCCGTCCGTCTGAAGCCAGCGGTTGAAATCCAGTTGTGCGGCCAACTGTTCGGCCTGGCCGCTTCTGCGCCAAGCGGGGCGGTTCAGGAGGCGCTGGCGGAGCAGGTCTTCTTCACAGACAAGGGCCAGGTAGTGGACCCGGCCGAAATAGCGGCGCTCAAGGCACTGTTCGATGTTTTCGGGGACGGCCAGGCCGGCGCCAAAGAGGGCCGCGGGGCGGCCGCTTTGGCCGATGTTTTTCGCCAGGCGCAGCCATGTCTCGAAGAAGCGACGATGGCCGTCTGAGGGTGCTTCAAACTCCTTGAGCCAAAGAAGGTCGGCTTCGAGGAGCACGGCGGCGGTGAAGCGGCCCGAGAGCTCATGCAGGATTGCGGTTTTGCCAGTGGCGCTGGCTCCGCCGACGAGGAGGAGGGGCAGTTGCAGAAACGGGTGAGCACGACCGCACCGGGGACAGGTGGCAATAGCCAGCCACGCGTCCTGTTGCCAGTGGTCCGGGAAGCGGGGATGGGAGAATTCAACTGAGGCAGCCGCATCGGTTACCTCTTTGTCGACGTGGTAGTGTCCGCAGTTGACACAGACATTGAACATTGGGAGGTCCTGCTCAAGGCGGCGCCCAGCCTGCCTGTTCTGTGAAGGGATTTGAGGAAGCCTTTGTGAAGGCATTCAAGTTGCCAGTTCCTCCTTTGCATATTATCATGGCCGAGGTAGAGGGAAGAAGAGGGTCGATCTTCGTTCCCTCTTTATTTTTGGGCGCGAATGCCCGAGGAGGAATCATGTAAGCCGATGCGCAGAGGGGGCGACCGGTTTATGTTTAACGGCATTCAAGCATCAGGCGTAGTTCAGTTCGACAGCACTGAGAAGAGAATACGGGCACAATGATAAGCGACAGGCAGGCAGATACAGTACCGCGTCCCAGGCTCAGGCACGAACTGCTGACGAATACGGTCTTGCTGGTGGCTGGCGGGCACTTTCTGCTGGAGCTCTTTCACCAGTATTTGCCGGTCTTTTTCCCGTTGTATCGCGCCGAGTTCGGGTTGACCTACGGCCAGATCGGCATGATTACCCTAGTTGGCACGACGACGATGTCCCTGGCGCAGCCGTTGTTCGGATTCTTCATCGACAATTTTGATGCGCGGCGAATTGCGGCTCTGAGCGTTATGTGGGTGGGGCTGATCATGGCTGTGCTCGGCTTCAGCGGCAATTATTGGGTCCTGCTGATAGGCGTGGCACTGGCAGGGTTTGGGTCGGCAGCATTTCATCCTGCGGGCGCTTCGGTAGTCACAAAGGCGACAGACGAAGGGAAGCGGGGGCGCGCGGTCTCGTTCTTTGCGGTTGGCGGGAATGTTGGGTCGGCGGGCAGTCCGCTTCTGCTGGCGATTGGATTGGGATTGTTGGGGTTGAAGGGGACAATCGTCCTGCTTCCGGTCGTGGTCCTAGCCGCCATCTGGCTGGTCAACGGGCTGGGTCAGGAGAGCAGAGGTGATCGCGAAGCGCATCGGGAGCGCCAGTCGCGGGCGGGAGAGGGCTTTTTGCTGGGCCTGGTCCTCATCACGGTGGTGGCAATGACACGCGCCTGGTTTCAACTCAGCCTGACGACCTATCTGCCGACGTTGTTGGAGGACAGGGGCTATTCGGTCGTTTACGGTGGGCAGATGCTATTCGTGCTTTCGCTACTGATCGGAGTTGGCAGCCTGTTTGGCGGGATCTTGTCAGACCGGTTCGGCCGCTGGCAGGTATTGCTGAGCAGTTTCGCGATGCTCGGGCCGGCATACTGGTTCTTCATCAGCTCAGGCGGCGGCGTGCAGTTCATTTATGCCGGCGCGATCGGCTTCCTGTTGGGATGCACTTACCCGACGACGGTTGTGGTTGCGCAGGAGGTGTGGCCGCGGGGCATGGCGATGGCGTCTGGCCTGGTGATGGGTTTGGGGTGGTGGCCGGGGGGACTGGGCGCGACATTTACAGGTTGGGTAGCGGACCAAATGGCGCTGGAGACTGCGCTGGAGGGCCTTGTGGTGGCTCCTGTACTGGGCGCGCTGCTCATGGCGGTCTTTGCTGTAGCGTTGCAAAGACGAGGAAGTTCTTCGATGGCGTCAATGGACAGGTCGTCCGCAGTTTAGGAGTTCTGAAATGGCTAAACCGCTACCCGTATTGCTTGATGTAGACACTGGAGGCGACGATGCGCTGGCGCTGCTGCTGGCGATGGCTTCTCCGGAGCTGGATGTGCGCGGGATAACCTGTGTGGCGGGTAACTGCGCATTGGAGCAGGTCGTTACCAATACACTCACGCTATTGGACGCGATCGAGGCGCCGCCGGTACCGGTGGCGGCGGGAATGGACAGACCAGTTCTTGGTCCCGGGCTGCCGGCCCCGGCTTTGCACGGGGGTGACGGGATGGGTGATCTCGGCCTGGGGGCGCCGCGGCGTTCAAGGGTCGACGACCATGCGGTCGAGTTTCTGCGGCGCGCGTTGAGCGCCGCAGACGAGCCGATGACTTTGATCTGCCTGGCGCCTTTGACGAATATTGCCATGTTGCTGCGGATGTATCCGCGTATTGAGGAAAAGATCGAGCGACTGTTTGTTATGGGCGGGACATACGCGTCGCCCGGAAATACCACGCCTGCAGGGGAATTCAACGTTTGCCACGATCCGGAGGCGGCGTCCATCGTACTTCAGAGCGGGCTGCCGGTTACTTTGTACCCTCTTGACCCATTCATGCAAGTAAGGATTACATTGGAGGAAGCGCATAGGCTGACCCAGGCGAAGGAGGCCGGCGCGCGTATCGCCGGCGGAATTATTCTACATTACTGCCACTTCTTCGGGATGGATTTCTCACTGATCGGTGACGCTGGGACGGTAGCGACTGTGATCGACCCGGAGGGCGCCACTTCGGTAAGCCGGCCCGTCCACGTGGAGCTTTCGGGCGGCACGACAAAGGGTGCTACGGTATTCGACCGGCGCATCGTGACGGACGGATTCGCAAGAGAAGGCGAATGGACTGAGGTGGACGTTGTCACTAAAGTAGACGCCCCCCGCTATAGGAAGCTGATGGCGGCTGCCCTAGGCGCAATCGAGGCACTAGACGACTAGCGAGAACCCGCTCTCCCGACGTCCCGTTTCCAATTCCTCTCAGAATCATCGGCTGGATATCCAGCGAAGCAAATAGCAGAAAATTACCTGACACCTGCAGAAAGTGCTCTAGGCCAGAAGTGCCTCGGCATTGGCGCAGAATATCTTGTGTCGAACTTGTGCGGGCAGTTCGAGGCTGTTGAGCAGGTTCTGCATGCGGTCGTCGAAGAAGTCGCGACCGAAGAGGAGGCGATCCTGGAATTCGATGAGGAAAGGCTCGGCGGTCGGACCGCTTTCAGGTGAGAACGGATGGTCCTCGATCTGGCTGAAATCGCGTGTGAGCGCGGTATAGGCTGAGCCGGCGGAGAGGTCGGCGTAGAGGTTGGGATAGGTGCGGAAGAGGTGGAAGAGGCGGCCGCCGGGGAGGACCGGGCCCTTGGGGTAGGCGACTTTGTCATACTGGTCGTCGCCGGAGACGTGGGCCCAGAAGCCGGGCGCGTGGCCGATGAAGACGGTATCGGGACAGGCCTGCAGGGCGCGCTCGAAGGAGTCGATGCTGCCGCCGTACCACCAGTCGGTGCGGGGATAACGGTGGCCCGTGGGAATAGGGTAGTCGATGTGGAAGGTGACGGGCAGACCTTTCTCGCCGCAGAAGCGGAACAGGCGCAGGGCATCGGGGTTGTCGTATAGCATGCGGAGTTTGATTTCGCCGCAGACCTGCACGCCGTGGATCTCGATGGCGGCCTGGAGCTGGTCGATGGCTTCGGGGCGGCGGGGATCGGGTGCATAGCCGAGGATGAATCTATCGGGGGCGGCCTGTTTGTAGCGCAGACAGGCTTCGAACGGGACCGGGTAGGCGCTGCCGCCGCCGAAGTACATGGCCTTGAAGTAGCTGGCCGGATTGTATTCGTCCGGCGGGCACTCCCAGGTCAGCAGCCAGGTCTTGTCGATTCCGAAGCGGTCCATATTGGCGAGGAACTTGGGCAGGTCATGGCCGTGCCAGTCGGGGTGGTTGTGGGCGTCGATGATGGTCATGGGCGGTTATTTCAGACGGTACGGGGGTTTCTTCATCTTCCTACCTGGGAGATGCCCAAGGTTTTCTGGTGGGTAGGTGTCGCTTTGCATGTGCATGAGATGTGGCATTGGAACAGATGCCTCAGCATGCAAAAACCAAAGTTTCCAGATTGCCAGGGACCCGGAGGTTATGGGGGTTCGATCGCAAGGGCCTGCTGCCCAAGCACAGCTTATACTTTCACTGTGGGTGGAAGATTGACCTGAGAATGACAGTCGCAAGTGGCCAGGAGTCCGTGGCTAGAATACACGCCACTCTTTAGAACGCAAAGTGGTATGAGTGTGTTTCTCACTGAGGCAGGATTACGCGATATGGCGAGAAGATAGTTGCGACCTAAGGTGGGGAGAATGCCTGGTGGAGCTTTTCGTTTACTACCTCTTCCCAGTCTGGCCCGATGCTGCGAATGCGGTCCGCCAGATCAGCGTCCAAAGGAATGGGGAGCATGACTTTTGTAGAATCGGGTTCCCTTTCTTGCGAGTGCTGATAGCTCTCGAGATTACTTGGAATCACCTCGCTGGCGGGCCGCGCCTGCTTGAACCACTCCTCATCCAGTTCAATCGTATCGGGGTCGGCTGCGATTCCAGCGTCTATAGCGGCATCTTCCCCATATTCACCTCTAACTTCCTCAAAGGAGTTACCCCGGGATTTGCCGCTGTTCATAGTTTCTGACCTCGCGAGAGTTGGCCCTTCGGAAGCTGATTAAGCGGATATCCGCACCTCGCCTGGTAAAGACAACTACATGGAGGCGAGTGCCAACACGTCCCACTGCGATGTAGCGTTGCTCCTGGTGCCGATTGTCCTGTCTGACTGTCGAATCCGCCCAATCGAAGCCTTCAATTGTCGAGAAGTCGACGCCGTGTTTCTCCTGATTTACGCGACGTTTCTCCTCGTCCCACTCATAGCCCATACGTTCATTGTAGCTGAAACTAGTGGGGGCGGCAACTCGATGGTTGTCTTCTCCCGTCGCAGTGGCAGCTAGCTTCGGACGGCAGCATAATCCCCGAAGTGCGCCCGAAGGAAGCCACCGTTTCAGAATCAGGGAGCCTCTCTCTATCTGTCCCTTTTCGATGCAACTGAACTGGGAGTATCTACCCAGGGAAATCGTAGCAGTGTCGCCGACGGAATTCAGGTTCCAAGAGCGGCTGGGGTGCAGTCCAGCTACGAATCACTAGCGTTCGTGGAGCCGGCGGAAGGTCTGTGTCAGGAGGTCGATGAATTCGGGAATCCGCGGCACAGCGAGAGTGAGTCTCCGTGGCAGCTTGCCGGTAGTGCGGACAGGCAGCAGAGGGCACACAAACGGCTCGTCAGCCAGAATGCCCGGCCGGGAGATGGCAGGAGGGGCCGTGATGTCGCTGCGGACTATGGCAGGTAAGGTAACAGGTGCTTTGTCGTGCCGGAACTGTTCTCGTCGCCAGAAACCTTGGCAAGTTGTAGTGGTGACAGCCAGGGTGATTGTGGGTGTCGATGATGGTCATGTGAAGTTTCTCAGGATGGAGAGGACGGCGCCGAGGGCAACTACTGCAAGGCAAGCAGCCAGGATAACCCCAACGAGGAGGGGGGCGACAACAACAATTATAGCCCTCCCTTGGGTCAGATTGTATTCCACTTTAGTGGCGTAATAGGCGAGTACAAGCTGGTAAATTGCCAAGATAGCGCTAACGCAGCCTCCAAGCACCGGTATAAATCCGAGAACGGAGGTAACAATCATGAGCGGCGCGGCAAAGGTTGCATAGAGGTAGGTGTAGCGACCATACTGTCCGATTCCGCCCAGAAGTCTAGCGATCAGGTGGTATATCCCAACGCCGATGAGGAAACTGATGGGCCCGATAATGATGGTGGCGAAGCTGAAGGCCGTTCCTGCGGTTGGGCCGGTTTCGACGGCTGTCCCGAACTCGTCCTGGACTTCGGGGGGAAGCAGGTCCACAAGCTGATCAAAACCGCCCATTGGTGCTGAGAATATGGTGGATCGGAGCGCGCCGAGAAGCGCTGCAATAACCGAAGCCGCGACGATCCAGGTGAGTGCAGTCGACAGCGTCGCGGAGGCGTTCTCCCGTTGGGCGGCGAAGAACTCTTCGCCGGGCTGGGTCAGTGCATTCACCCACGTTCGAAAGATCCGCTGGATGTCCATGGGAGTTTCCTCTGCAGTAAAGCTGAACGCTGTTTTATTGGATTGGAATTTAGCAGTTGACCGGCGATTCAGTCCAGCCAGACCGCTTACTCGTCTAAGTATGCACGGGTAAGCTTACTACAGTTCGGGAAGTTGCACGAAGACGAATACTAGGGGAAGATCTGGAGTCGGAGACGGGACTCAGACATCAAACTGGAGGAACTATGGGTGCAAGAGTTGATGAGTCGGGGCGGAGATGGGTTCGGGCAGAGGTTGAGACGCCAGGCACGGTGGAGGAGGTTTGGCGGGCGATCAGCACGGATGCGGGGCTTTCGTCATGGTTTACGCGGTCGGAATTCGAGAAGGGTGCGGACGGCCAACAGACGCGGCTCCTCGTCCATTTTGGACTGGGGATGGACTCAGCGGCGACGATTACAGAATGGAATGCTCCGTATGGCTTTGCGGTCACCAGCGATGAGTTCATCCGAGGCGGGCCAGAGGTGGCAACGGTTTGGCGAATCGAAGAGGGGGAAAGCGATTCTTGCGTCGTGAGCGTCGAGCACAGTCTGTACGACGACAGCGATGCGTACGATGCCCACATAGAGGCAACGGAGGCGGGTTGGCCGGCGTTTTTCCGGATTCTGCAACTCTATATGACCCACTATCGCGGTCAGCCTTGCACGTTAATGGAGTTGATTGGCCCGGTCTCTGAGAGTTCTCAGTTGTGGGAGAAGCTGTCAACCGGGCTTGGATTCGCCGGGGCCGAGCCGGGAGAACGCTTCAGCGCACCGGGGGGCGGGGTGCGTTTTGCCGGTGAGGTCTGTACGGTTCCAGACGAGACGGAGATTATTCTGCACATTGACGAGCCGACAAGCGGCGCGGTTCATCTGTTTGTGTGGGCCGTTGACGAGGAGAGCCTGTTGTCGGTCAGGTTCTATTTGTATGGCGAGGATGCGGCCGAGGTCGTTGCGCGGGAAGAGCCGCGGTGGCGTTCGTGGATGGGGGAGCAGTTCCCATCATTCAAAGTCTGAGGAAGTGGGACGGACAGGCGACTGCCGGCAATTCAGACTCCTTCGCAAATCAGCGCGGGCCGAGGGCTAGCTCAGAGTTTGTTTGCCGTCATCCAATGTACAGCTCCTGTTGACGCGCGAGTCGTGGCGGCTTATTCGGGTATTCCCCATATTTGCGGTGAGGCGATTTCGAGGCAGTTTTGCGATGGGTCGCGGAAGTAGATCGATCTGACGCCTCGCGTATGGATCTCCTTCTCGATTTCTACTCCGTTTTCGGTAAGGTGTTGCTTCCAGCGATCGATTTCGCTGTCTTTAGCAGCGAATGCCAGGTGTCCCTCGCCTTTGGCGCCGTGTGTGGGGGCGTCTTTTGGGCCGCCCGCGGAGACGGCGGTGGCTTTGGCGTCGAAGAGCAGCACCATGCGGTCGCCGCAGCGCAGGAAGACATGGCGACCTTCCAGTCTGGAGTAAAAGGTAAGTCCCAGGATCTCGGTGTAGAACTTCTCGGCGGCTTGCAGGTCCGAGACATATAGGGCAGACTCCAGAACCTCTGAAACGCTCATCCGGCCATTCATGAGTGCACCTCTCCAAATTGGTTGTCACGGCGGGCCGACGAAAGCGTCTTCTGCGTTTGACCGTGGGAGGTTCACTGATCACGCGGAAGGGCAACGGCGGTCAGCCTGACTGATAGTTTCGTAGCTTCTCTTTCAGGAAGCTGACACAGCCCGGCACCTGCTCAGGGGTCAGACTGTGGAGGACGAGGGCGCCGCGGTAGCCGCTTTGATGGAGTAGCTGCAGGTAGTAGTCGTAGTCCAGCAGTCCGGTTCCGGCGGCTTCGTGGCCGGCTTCGCCGTCGCGGCTGAGGTCTTTGGCATGGGCCAGGGCTATGTGATCTCCCAGCAGATCGAAGGCCTCGTCCAGGATTTCGCGCTGGCGGTGGATCGTTCCCTTAGGAAAGACATTGGCGCCGTCCATGACGATCGTGATCCTGTCAGAACGCATCGTGTCCAGAAGTTGGCGCGCCTTGGCGGGTGAACTTACCACATTGGAGACCTCTGGCTCAATGCCCAACCGGACGTCGTGCAGTTCAGCCAGGGAAATGGCCTGTTGCATGGCGGCCAACAGGTCCGACCAAGCCTCGGGTGAACTGTTATGCGGATGATCCGCCCACATGTTGTCCGGATTGCGAGTTCCGGTGCAGAGGGTCAGCAGGTTGGTGCCCAGTTCGGCGGCGTGTGAGGCAAGGACTTCCAGGCGGCGCATGCCCTGGGTACGTGCGGCAGGGTCCGGATGGATCATGT
>JAPPKT010000334.1 GCA_028819675.1 Caldilineaceae bacterium
TCTTCCTGGACAAGATTAATCCCTCTGTGGCGGCGCTGGAGGTTGTCCAGACACCCGTAGTTGGTGACTCCCGGCTGGTGGACAGCAGCTACCTGCCGCAGCTGACTTCGGGCAACCATCCCTGGACCTCTATCCACTAACTGCTATGGACACCGCTCTTCTTTTCGACAATGCCGTAGTTCTGCTGCCGGAACTCGTTTTGGCCATTGGCGTAATGGTCCTCATGCTGGTCGACATCGTCCGGCGCGGGCCGAATGGTTCGCAGTTGCTGGCCAATATGTCTGTCGTCATCCTCTTGTTGGGCATCGGCGCTTCCGTGATGATCTGGAGCAGGGCCCCGGTTGAATATCTGGACGGGGCCGTATCTGACGGTTTTGCACTGAGCGTGCGGCTGGTCGTCCTGATTGCCGGCGTCCTGGGCGTATTTCTGAGCCGCAACCGGTTCCCCGCAATTGAGCGTCAGGGGGGAGCCTTTTACTCTTTGCACCTGTTGGCGATCATCGGCATGATGTTGATGGGTACCGCCACGAACTTGATCGTCCTTTTCATTGCCCTGGAAATCTTTTCGCTGGCCCTGTACATTCTGAGCGGATTCTACAGGGAGAGTCCACGCAGCATTGAAGCTGCCATGAAGTACTTTCTCTTGGGCGCATTCGCCAGCACATTTTTTGTTTACGGCTCCGCTCTACTCTACGGCGCCGGCGGCAGCGCACATTACGCTCGGATCCATGAAACTCTGGCGACGGGCGGCGGCAACCCCTCTCTTGTATGGCCCGGCATCGCGCTCCTGCTGGTCGGATTTGGCTTCAAGGTGAGCCTTGTCCCATTTCACATGTGGACGCCTGACGTATACCAGGGCGCGCCAACCCCGGTGACAGCATTCATGAGTGTGGGAACAAAAGCCGCGGCCTTCGCGGGGTTTTTCCGGGTGATGATGGCCGCGCTCCCTTCCTATCATGACCAGTGGGCCATGCCCCTGGCGATTCTGGCCGTCATCACCATGACGGTAGGGAACCTGACGGCTTTGCGCCAGAGCAGCGTAAAGCGGATGCTGGCCTACTCGGGCATCGCCCACGCCGGCAACATTCTCATCGCGCTGGTGACGGGGACAGTTTCCGCCTCCGCGGCAGCCGCCTTCTATCTTTTTGTCTATGCATTTATGAATACCGGCGCGTTTGCGGTGATCATCGCCCTCGAAAAACAGGCCGGGAACGACAATGATGTGGAGCAGGGCAGATTGGCTGGCGTTGCCGAGAGGTTCCCTGCCCTGGCCGCAGCGATGGCCATTTTCATGCTCAGTCTGAGCGGGGTTCCGCCACTGGCCGGATTTTTCGGTAAATTCCTGGTTTTCAGGGCTGCGGTGGAGGAGGGATGGGCCTGGCTGGTGGTGGTCGGCGTACTTAACAGCGCAATCAGCGCCTACTACTATCTGCGGGTTGTGGTGGCAATGTATTTCCAGCAACCAATAGAGAGCGGAGAGGAGAAAGAGCCGCTCGAAGTCCCTGCTTCACGATCCTCACTCTTCGTCGTCACCGTCTCTGCAGTAGCGGTTGTCGTAATCGGCCTGCAACCGGGGTTGTGGGCAGACCTGTTGAGAGGGTTGGGGCAGTGATCTGAAGCTGGCGCTTCAACTTTCCCCTTCTGGCATCGAGAAGATCTGCAGCTACGCGAAGTCCATCTTACGATGGCGCATAACGACACTTTGCGCCAGTCCCACAGCCACCATCATCGACACAAGGCTGCTGCCGCCGTAACTCAGAAACGGCAGAGTCATGCCGGTTACGGGCAGGATGGCGAGATTCATCCCCACGTTGACGAACGTCTGAAAGAATATCAGGGAGGCAACGCCGTAAGTAATGAGACGGCCGAACTGGTCCTGAGCCAAATCAGCGATGCGCACCAGGCGCCAAATTACGAAGAACAGCAACATAAGAACCAGTACTGTGCCAATAAACCCCAGTTCTTCGGCGATGACGCTGAAAATGAAGTCTGTATGCCGGACGCGCAAGAAGTGCAGACGATTTTGTGTACCCTCGGCCCAACCCAATCCTAGCCAACCGCCGTTGCCGATGCTGATCAGTGCCTGTTGTACACTAAAGGCCGCGTCTACGTTGGAGTCTGGATCGAGGAAGACCTCAATCCGTCTCAGCATATAGTCCTGTAAAGTTCCCCTCAGGAGCGGCCAAGCAGCTGCCGCGGCCGCCATGCCCAGGAAGATGTGCGTCCACCGGACGCCGTTGATCAGAATCAACGTGCCGCTGATGAATGCCAGTGTAACGGTCATTCCCAAATCCGGTTGGACGTATACCAGCACAAGTGGAAAAAGCAGAAGAATAACGGCTCCCAACAAATAAGGGAGTCTGCGAATACGGTCCTGAAAGCGGCTGAGGTACCACGCGAAGAAAACGATGAGCAGGAATTTTCCGGCCTCAGTTGGCTGTACATCGATGCCCAGGTTCAGCCAACGTTGGGCCCCGTTCTTGACTTCGCCGACGAAATAGACTGCCACTAACGAGGCCATGAGCAGGAAATAGCTTGGTTGGGCCAGCAGTTCCAGATGCCGATAGTCAAAGAGTGCTGCAGTAACCAGCGCGATTGCGCCCAGTATTGTGAAGAAAAGTTGCCTTTGCCAGTAGTCGGTCAGAGCCAGGTTCGTGCTCGTTGCGCTATAGGTCATGGCAATGCCAATGGCGCACAGAAGCAAGACGGCAAAGAAGAGTGGTCTGTCGAAGTGTCTAATCATCGGCTCTTTGAATTCTCGTCAGCTACAGCCCAATGAGGCGACGGAGACGCTCGGGCCAGTTGACCTCCTGGAAATGCATTAGCGGAACATTGTACCCCAGGAGTCGCTGCGCGATATTGTGATAGGCTCGGCTGACGTACTTCTTCCGTTCCAGGGCAACGGGCCATCCTCTATTTGCAGAAACAGTGATCTGATCGTCATCGGGCACGATTCCCAATAGGTCGATGCTCAGAATGCTCAAAATGTCGTCCTTGGAGATCATCTCCTTGCGCCGCACCAGTCGGGGATTGTAGCGGTTGATGATTAGACGCGCTTGTGTGTTCAGGTCACGCTCCAGCAGAAAGATGACCTTATCTGCATCTCGCAGCGCGCTGACTTCAGGCGTTGTAACGATGACGACTTCCGAGGCTGCGGCGATTGCGTTCTGAAAGCCCAGCTCGATGCCTGCGGGAGAGTCCACCAAGACAAAGTCGGCGATTGCCCGCAACTCCTCGCAGAGTGTCATCATTTGATCCGGCGCGACCGCAGTCTTGTCTCGCGTCTGGGAACTGGGCAAGAGGTACAGTTCTTTTGCGCGCTTGTCGCGCACGAGGGACTCATGCAGGGAGCAGCGCCCCTCTATCACATCAACCAGATTGTAGACGACCCGGCTTTCCAAACCCATGACGATGTCCAGGTTTCGCAAACCGATGTCAGCATCAACCACTATCACCCGCTGACCTGCCATCGCCAAGGCAGTACCCAGATTGGCAGTGGTTGTCGTCTTTCCCACTCCTCCCTTGCCTGAGGTCAGAGTCAGGACGAGACCCCCGTCCGCTTCAGAGTTGAGATGGTCCTGGGTTGCACGGGCCGCGGGCGAAGATTCCTCCTTCATTGCTTCATCTGTTTGCATCCCAGGGGTCCACGATGATCTGATTGTCAATGACTCTGGCCACCTCGGGCTTGCCGCTGCTCTCTCGCTTCCAGAACCAGTAGCCGGGATTGTTCGACGCACCCTTGGGCGACATGGCAATGTGCTGGGCGATCCGCATCTGTACCGGCTCAAAATCCAGTGCCGCCACGATGGCACGGGCGTCCCCCACTGCGCCCGCGTGCACAGTACCTCGAAGACGTCCCCATATCAGTACGTCGCCGCCGCAGACAACCTGTGCACCCGGGTTGACATCGCCCAAAATGACGACGGAGCCGGCATGACGGATTGACTGGCCGGAGCGCAAATTGCCCCGGTAAATGTAGGGTGGGGGCGCGGCTTCCACGCTGGGTTCGTCTGCCCAAGGTGTGACCGCAGCCTGTTCGCCAACTCTTTCCGTCCCGGCCGAATCCTGTGCCAGCGATGCGAGCGGCGATACGTTGAGACCACCGGCAGTTGGTAGACCGCCATCGTCACGAAGCGAGGCCGGGTACGGTCTGCGGGCAGCTTGGGACAGGAATCGCTCTCCGTTTCGTTCCAGCCTGCGTTCCAATCTGATTGCCGGCGGCGGCGTGTCTCCTTCCCAGACGACATCAAGACCCAGCTGATTTGCGACCTGAAAGGAGTCGCGATTGCCTGTGTGCAAAGACACCAGGACAATGTTTTGCTCTTCCAGCACTTCATTGACGGCCTGCAGATTGTCTGCAGTGACTACTCTGTCACCAATTGCCAGTGACATGCGCTCGTCTCGGAAAAAGCCATCAGCCTGCGAGATATGACTGGCAAGATAGTCCACGACCTCCGGCCACGCACCCTTGTCGTCTGCCACTTCAACGACGGTGTAACCGCCTCTGCCTTTTATGCGGACGTCAGGCCAGGAGGACAACCGGCTCCTCGTCGTGGGAAAGCTGCGATTACTCATTCGTTCCTTTTGGGCATTAGTTGCAACACCGTCGCTGGCGACTATATGAACCAGATGGCCAAAACTGAGAACCTGAACCAGACGTCGCGGGAGGCAGCGGCCGTGTTAATTTCGGCGGTTGAGCTAAGGACGCAGGTCGTTAAACCAGGCGTGAAGTGTCTCTTGCGCAACAGGGATAGCTACGGCGGATCCTTCTCCTCCTGAATAAACAAAGACTGTGACAACGATTTCGGGGTCCTCGTAAGGAGCATAGGCGGTGTACCAGGCGTGGAATGGAAGGTTCCCTTCGTGGTCGCGATCGGTGCAGTCCTGAATCTCCGGATCATAGGCACAGAACTCAGCTGTTCCCGTCTTGCCAGCGACAGTTATGCCATCGACGCGACTATTGGGGGAGGTCCCATAGTTTCCGTTTACCGCATGCCACATCCCTCTCTGTACGAAGGCAAGCAGGCCTGGGTCTACTGGCACGCGCTCCTTAAATTCCGGTTCGTATTGCCACAGTACCTGGTTTTGAGCATTTACCTTTTCCTGCACGAACTGCGGTTTGACCAGATAGCCGCCGTTGGCAACCGCGGCCGTGCTGACCAGAACCTGCATCGGCGTACCCAAGACATAGCCTTGGCCGATGGCCATATTGTAACTGTCACCGGTCGTCCAGGATTCGGCTAACTCAAGCCTCTTCCACTGTTCGTCAGGTACGATGGGCCGGACCTCTCCGGGCAGGTCCACGCCTGTAGTTTCACCGTAGCCGAACAGCCGCATCCACTTGGCGAGGCGTTCGCTCCCCAGCCCCACCATGAAGTCCGGGTATCCCCCGCCCAGATAGTAGAAGAATATGTCATTGGAAAGCCCGAGGCCTTCGACAATGGTCATGGCACCGTGCAGAATATTGAGCTTATGGTTCCAACTCACGAACTCCTGGGCTTGGGTTGGGTCGTCAGGGAAAAAGTAGTTTGGCAGGTAGATCGGCCCTCGATCAACGAGTGTCGTATAGGGGGTTATGACGTTCTCGGCGAGAGCTGCTGTGGCCGAGACCAGTTTGAAAGTTGAGCCAGGAGGGTAAAGTCCGCCGATGGCGTAATTGTACAGCGGACGGCGTGTGTCATCCTCCACTTCCAAGGCCTGATATTCCTCTCCCAGTCCCTCTGAAAAGATATTGTTGTCGTAACTGGGCAGGCTGACCAGGCCGAGCATCGACCCATCGCGGGGGTCCATAGCCAGCGCTACTCCGTGCGGGGCGCCGGTCTCTTCAAGTTGACGGGCGAGGGCATTGTGCATCACTTCCTGCAAGCGGATATCCAGGCTCAGATTCAGATTCAGACCGGGTTCGGGTTCACGAATTATGTTGACGGTTCGACTTTCCCGACCCAGAATATCCACTTCGACAAGCCTTTTGCCCGGGAGGCCGCGCAGGGAGTCCTGGTACTCATACTCCAGTCCATTCAGACCGACCGGCTCGTTCGGATCCTCATAGCCTCTTTCCTTGTAGCTTTCAGCGGCCAGCTTGGGGATCGGCCCCAAGAAGCCCAGCACGTGGCCGGCCAGTTCTCGGTAGGGATATTCCCGTACCGGTTTCTGCAGAACGTGGACGCCGCGCAGTTGATAGGTCTCCTCAGCAACCTGAAATGCTCGTTCGCGATCCACAAGTTCCAGCACAGAGATCGGCTTGTAGGAACTTCCCTGTGTTCCGTGGGCTACGGCTCGCTCCAAGAGCGCCAATAGCCCACCTATGGGAAGCGGCTCGGAGAGATCCGGAATCAGGGTCGGCTTTACCTTGACGACTTCGCGTCCCTCATCGTTCAGTTCTATGACTTCCACGTCAATGAGACGAAATGAAAGGCTGAACCCGGCGGATTCGACCGTGTTTTTGAAGTCTTCCCTGCCCAGATGCAGAAACATCACTTCGGCGATTCGTATCGCCATTTCGGGGTCTGTATGTGCCTCCAGAACGGCAAGCAGTCTTTCCAGTGCGATACGCTGTTCATCGATGTCCGTGTTGAGGTCGTCCACAGGCAGGTCGGCCGGCGTGACGGCGATGACAAAGCTAGGCCGGTTGCGTGCCAGGATTTCGCCATTCCGATCGTATATGACGCCGCGTGGCGCGTACTTGTCGATCTCTCTAAGTCTGTTGACAGCCGCCTGCTCCTGGTAGGATTCGCCACTGACTATCTGCAGCGAATACAGACGGAAACAGTAGACGAGAAAGGTAGCAGCCAGCGTGAGGCGGACCACTATCGATGTTGTCGTTGCTGTGCGAGCTGCGCGTTCGTCCATGAAAATTCAGTGAGTCTGTTTTGAGTCTTTGCCAGGCTTGCGGTCGAGGCAATTATGAATCTAGGGATAGTTCGCTTGTTCCGGCAGACGATTCAAGATAGGCGTCGCCAGGAACATCACGGCGCCATTGTACAGGGTAGCAGGGACGATCAGATTGAAAACCAAAGGGACTGGCGGGAACCTGTAACCGACACCGACCAATATGGCCAGGTAGATCAGCGAAAAGACAAGTGTGCCCGACAGCGCCGAGATGAACGGCACCAAGGAATTGCGCCGAAAAATCGCGTTGTGACCGATTCCAGTCAGCAGTGCAGTTGCCATCAAGGCCAGACTGGAAGCGCCGATTGCTCCTCCGCTGAGAATATCCATCCACAGCCCGCCAACGAATCCCCAAAATACTGCGCCGCGCCCGCCGGCGATGAGTGACCTGGCGATCACAAGCAGCAAGATCAGATCGGGGTAGACGCCCCGTACTGCCAACTTGGGGACGACGACGACCTGGAACACGGCTGCTGCGCCTAAAACAGGAATAATCAGCCAAGAAGTACCCAGGCTGGTTGAGGTGATTGAAGTGGGAAAGGCCCTCCTTGCGTGAACTTGCCCAATACCGTCTTGCTGTGCCCCGGTGGACCCGAAGATTGAGCCTCTGCTCCTTCTTTCCTGGGAGAATCCCCTTGGCCCCAGACTATGCCTGTCACTCGTCACTCGTCGCTCCTGGCGAATCAGGCAATGAATCCAGTAACGGTATAAACTCAGAGGGGTCGAAGTTGGTGACGACCATCACCTCTTCAAGCTGGCCGAAATTCACCGTCGGCCTTACAACAGCCTCCTGAAAGACGTTTACATCTCGCTGCCGCACCTCGACTACCTGTCCGATATGGATACCCTTGGGGAAATTGCCGCCCATACCTGAGGTAAGGACCACCTCCCCTACCCCGATTTCCGTGCCCTGTGGAAGGAAACCGATCACTGGATGAGAGCCGGGCGTACCGCTGATGACCCCGGTCAACCGGCTTGCCTGCAAGATGGCGTTGACAGTGCTGGAAGAATCGGTGACGAGTAACACCTTAGAGGTTGTAGAAGTGACTTCGCTGATGCGGCCTACGAGGCCCTGTTCATTCACAACCGGCATTCCAACTCTGATGCCGTGCCGGGTCCCGAGATCGATCATTGCCACATTCAGAAAATTGGTGGCGTTCTGGCCGATTACACGAGCAATGATCTGCCCGCCTTGCAGTTCGAAACTGGGTCTGGTTTCGGCAAATTCCAGGAGTTCCCGTAAGCGTTGATTTTCGCGCTCCACTTCCTGCAAACGCAGATTTTCAACGCTCAGGCTTTCGACGATACGTTCTAATTCAGTTAACCGCCGCTGGAGAGAGCGATAGTTTCGCAGGTTTGTCAGGGAGTTAGCGAGGCGGTTTGTCAAGGTCGACAGACCGGACTGGCCCGGCGCGGTTACCATGGTGACCAGTCCTTCCACCGTTCCCAGGCGGCCAGTCTGTTGCAAAGCCAAGAGCAGGACGGCCGTCAGAGTGAGGATGATTAGTTTGAGCCCAAAGTTCACACTGCCCCAGCCGCGCTGATCGCTGTTACGCATAGGCTTTTCGATGTAAGTTCAAAAAGGGGCACCCTGGACTAGTCTACGCGAGCCGGGAACTATCGAATCGTGCTCTTACGCTGCATGGTTGTCAGAGTTTCGGCGTAGTGTTCCGGTTTCTCCAAGATCATGCCCGTTCCGAGCACGACCGAAGAGAGCGGGTTGTCTGCAACATAGACGTGCATGCGGTTTTCGTCCTGAATGCGCTGGGCCAGCCCCTGCAATAGAGCGCCGCCTCCTGCGAGCACGATCCCGTGCTCCATCAGATCTGCCACGAGCTCAGGGGGCGTGTCATCCAGAGTATCTTTGACCGCGTCGACGATGACTTCTACGGATCCGGTGAGAGCCTCCCTAATTTCAACTGAACTGATTTCGATCGCTTCTGGCAGACCGGTGATCAAATTACGTCCTCGGATGATCATAGTCCGTTCATGTTCCAGCGGGTACGCGGAGCCTATTTCAATCTTGACTCTCTCCGCCATGCGTTCGCCAATCAAAAGGTTGTACTTTTGGCGGCTGTAGTTGACTATGTCTTCGTTCATCTCGTCTCCGGCGACCCGGATCGAGCGTGATACGACGATACCGCCCATCGAGATCACAGCCACTTCGGTGGTCCCACCGCCGATGTCGACGATCATCGAGCCTACGGATTCGGTAACCGGCAGTCCTGCGCCGATGGCGGCCGCCATCGGCTCTTCGACCAGGCCAGCTTCCCTCGCGCCCGCGCTTACGGTTGCATCTCGAACAGCACGCTTCTCCACTTCGGTCACACCGGAAGGGATGCCTATCACAACACGGGGGCGGGCCGTACCGAAAGCGCGGTTTCCGTGAACCTTGCCGATGAAGGCGTGGATCATCTCTTCCGTCATCTTGAAGTCGGAGATGACACCATCCTGCAGAGGGCGCACGGCCACGATGTGAGACGGTGTACGGCCGACCATCTCCTTGGCCTCCTGCCCGATTGCTTTGACCGAATTGCGGCGTTTCGACGATTTGTCGATAGCGACCACCGACGGTTCGTCAATGATAACCCCTCGGCCCTTCACGTGGACCAAGGTATTTGCCGTTCCCAGGTCTATGCCAATATCGAGTGAAAAGAGCCCCAACAGCCAGTCTAACGGGTTTGCCACTCCGGGGACATCTCCATTTCTTGCAGGGTCAGATCAACAGTGTGCGGCCCGGGAGCCCACTGCGTAAGTGAAGTACCTTTAACGATACAAGTATACCATAGGGACAATTGACACAAAATGCAATCGACATACCTATGGCATCGTTTTCATTTATCCATTTTGCGAAAGATAGCTGGCCTCCGCTATGCTATTGCAGTGAACTTAGAAGTTGCCCCAGGCACTGAGCCTTAGACTTCGCGGGGCCAATTGCATAGGAAAGTATGCTGGCCCCTGTCGAAGGAGGAGGTTGAACTCCTGACTGAAACTCGTACATTTTCGGGGTCTCAGGATACCGATGAGCGCTGCGAAACCGACCAGACCAATCCTGATAGGGTCACTCTGTCTGATAACGACCAGCGGATGCTCGACTTGGTCGGACAGTTGCGTGCACGAGAAGGCCTATTTCCTTCGTCGACCCAGAGTGAAGGACACACTGCGCGAGTAGTCGTCGCTGTCAGCGGAGGCGCAGACAGTATGGCCCTGTTGCACTTGCTCGCGCGCTTGCGCACCGACTGGAAACTCGACCTGGTTGTCGCCCATCTCGATCACAGTATCCGACCGGAGTCCGCCGATGATGCGATGTTCGTTGGCGAGATGGCCAGACGCTGGACTTTACCCTTCGAGACGACAAGGTTGCCGCTCGGGGCGTTGAACCAAAAGGGAAATATGGAGGCGACCGCCCGCCGTTTGCGCTATCGGTTTCTGGCTCAAGTGGCCGAAAGGCAGCAGGTGGAAGGCCGCCCGGTGGATGTGGCGGTGGCCCACACGGCCAACGATCAGGCTGAAACAGTGCTTATGAATCTAATTCGAGGCAGCGGCGTGCACGGGCTGGCTGGGATGCGAGCGGTCAGGCCGTTTCTTTTTCAAGACGAGCCGGTGCCCGGCGTTCGAGTCGTCCGGCCACTGCTGGATGTCTCCCGTTCAGAGATCATTGAGTATCTCAGGGAACACGACATTCCCTGGCGTGAAGACCCGTCCAATCAGGACCGGACCCTGGTACGAAATCGAGTTCGACACGAGATTTTGCCACGTCTGCAGGAACTCAATCCACAGATCATCTATTCTCTGTGCAGAACGGCCTCGGTGATGAGAGGTGAATTGCAGAGAATGGAGCGACACACACAGCAGGCACTGGCCGCGACGAGACGCGACAGCGAGATTGAGGAAGCGTCAGCCTCGCCCATTGCTTTGGCTCCGAATCCAGGGGAAACATTGCCTAATGTAACCAGCCGGCAAGTCTTCGACCTGCCTGCCTTTCGAGGTCTGAATCCGGCTGAGCAGCGAGGGACTTTGAGAGTGTCCGCCCGCGAGCTGGGCTGCTCCCTGACTGAACTCGGTTTCGACACCGTCGAGCGCCTCAGAAGATCTCTTTGTGACGAAAACAGGTCCGGCGGTCCTTACAGCTGGTTCTCCGACATTGTGCTGACCCGAACACAAGGCGCGTTCAGCCTGCACCGTCGCGACGCTGCCCCATTTCTTCCTGAGCACCCTTATCTTGATGACTTCTGGCGGGCGACCCATCCGACCAGAGAGCTGTCTGCGGTCGGAATGATAGTTGTTAACCGTTGGACTCTACGTTGCGAAGTTTCAAACAGGCAGGACCTGCGACAGGAATGGGCGAAATCGTCGACCGGTTTCCCAGAGACGCGGTCGGCGCCGGGCGAACGCGGACTTTCCAGCTGGGAGGCTTACATCGACGCCGACTCTGTTGAGAAGCTCAGTCTCAGTACGCCCCGTCCGGGCCAGCGTTTTGAGCCCTTGGGATTGGGCGGGCACGGCAAGGCGTTGGCCGACTATTTCACCGATCGCAAAGTCCCACGCTTTCTACGTTCCGGCTGGCCCATTCTACTGGACGGGGAGCGGGTCGTTTGGGTAGGAGGACATCAGATCGCTCACAACGTACGCGTCACGCCCGGCAGCAGCAGAGTCTTTCATGTAATCTGGGAGCCCACCATCCGATGAGTGTGCGTCCGCTGGTATTGTGGGTGACTCGCCAAGAGGAGACTGTGATGCGCTTCAGCCGGCGCGATCGAGACGTTGCGACGGGCGTTTTGACGGATGCGAACGGCACAGTTCCGTTCCATTTCGACCGCCTGGCCCGTCGCCTGAGCCTGCCCGACCGTGACATCTATCTTGACGAATACGGCTGGGAAGTGGATGAAAAGGGACGGATCGTGTTTCAATCACGTCGTTCCGACCAGGAATAGCGAAGCCTGCGGGCCACGAGGAACCGGACAATTGTGACCGCTTCAATGGACAGTTTCTTCAGCTGTTTGCAATGGAATCTGGCCGCGGCACTGCCTGGCCGTCCGGCA
This sequence comes from Caldilineaceae bacterium, assembly GCA_028819675.1. The sequence goes on from JAPPKT010000334.1 coordinate 11,931, forward strand.
CAGGCGTTGATGGCGCCGCTGCCGCGCCCGGGCTGGCATCCCGATGACAGACCTGATGAGCCGGCACGTCAGAGCGGCGTTCTCGTCCTGCTCTATAGCCTCAAGGGCCGGCTGCATGTTCCCTTCATCCTGCGACCCACCTATGACGGCACGCACAGCGGCCAGGTTGCGTTTCCCGGAGGTGGAATCGAGGAAGGGGATAGGGACCTGACCGAGACGGCTTTGCGGGAGGCTCATGAGGAACTGGGAATCGCGCCGAACGACGTACAGGTTCTCGGCGCGCTTACCGAGCTCTACATTCGACCAAGCAATTACGAAGTCTACCCAACTGTAGGACGACTGGACGCCAAGCCGGTTTTTCGACCCGATCCCAGCGAAGTAGCCCAGTTGCTCGAAGTGCCACTGACAGATCTACTCGACCCAACCAATCAGCGCAGGGAGCAGTGGCAGCTTGCCGATCGATCTGCGCTTGTGCCTTACTACGCCATTCAGGAACAGACAATCTGGGGAGCGACTGCGATGATACTCAGCGAGTTGCTCGCTGTAGTGCGCGAATGCCAGCCGAACGAAAGCGGATTTGGTAGCCCCCTCAGCGAATGATACGATCCTGACCCATCCCGGGGGCATGGTCGGTTTCCGGAATCTGCGCCGGATGCCCAGCAATGTTCCGTCCAAGAGTCAGGCTTCCAAACAGGAGAAGTGGCAGATGGCAGAACGCCCACGAGGAGTCGCTACGGTGATTGATGAGAATGCCGAACCGTGCGTACAGAGCCCACTTTGCCAGGACGTAGAACGCGTACTGATCTCTGCGGAGGAGATCCAGGACCGCGTTCGCGATTTGGGCCGCCAGATCGATGAGCGTTATGCGGACAAAGATCTCTTATTGATCGCTGTCCTCAAGGGCAGTGTCGTCTTTGTTGCCGACCTCATGCGTGCCATCTCGATCCCGCACGAATTGGACTTTCTTGCTACAAGCAGCTACGGCGCCTCCTCAGTGAGCACCGGGGTAGTTCGGATTCTGAAGGACTTGAATGAACCGATAGAAGGCCGCCATGCCCTATTGGTCGAGGACATAATTGACAGCGGACATACTCTCGCCTATCTTACCCGGCTCTTCCGAGCCCGTAATCCCGCCAGCCTGGAGGTCGTTACACTGCTGGACAAACCGACACGGCGGGAAGTAGACATCGAACTTTTCTGGACCGGTTTCTCTGTTCCAAATGAATTTGTCATCGGCTACGGGTTGGATTTCAATCAGAAATACCGCAACCTCCCTTACATCGGCGTTCTCAAGCCCGAGGTGTATGAGCCCGGTTTGGATTAGGTGTCCTTTGGAGATAGGAAGGATGGGGTTTGCCATGACGACAACGTTAGCTGATCGGCACGCCGTCGGCAACGCTTCCCATACGCTTTGCGCGTGAGAGCGCGAGAAAATCAAGTCGTCTGACTGAGGTCACCCGCAAGAGAAGTGCATTTACATTTTCCTATGACAGAAAGTTCGGACACTTATGATTTGTCGCAGGGAAAGAGAGTCACTATCCGCCTGCTGCTGGCCTGTCTAGTTTTTTTTGCCCTGCTGGCCCTTCGGCAGCAGGGCCGAGCCGCTGCGCAGACTACAGGCGACACATATGTGGTCCAACAGGGCGATACTTTGGCTTCTATCGCGGCCGAACTTGGGATCGCGCTGGAAATCCTGGCAGCCACAAACCAGCTCACCAACATAAATGCACTTACAGTCGGACAAGTACTCCTGCTTCCGGAGGGTGCCGCCCGTCGGACTGTCATTGCAAGGCCAGGAGATACGATACAATCGATTGCAAAACGGGAAGGTCTGTCAGATCTTCGGTTGGCGATTCTCAATAGCACCACGCCAACCGCTCGCCTTTTCCCAGGCCAGCCAGTTCGGCTCATGCGAGATGCCGCCCCCCTGGCGACGCCTTTTGGCTCAGTGAAGGTAGTCGGCGTCCCATCTACAATCATCCAGGGTCAGTCGGGGTGGCTTGAGGCTGAAGTAGACAAACCTCTCTCTCTTGAAGCGTCGTGGAACGATGCGCCGCTGGGAATACGGCCGCTTGCAATTGGCAAGAAGGGGAAGGACGAGAATGGAGGAGAAGTCACTGTTTGGGGCGGTCATGTTCCGATTTCGGCATCATCGGAGCCTGGAGTGTACTCCATCAGCCTAAGTTACGAGGCCACGAACGGCGTCACCGTTTCGCGTTCCTTCCCAGTGTTCGTTCAGGGGCATACGTTTCCCGTTCAGCATATCAGTTTGCCGCCGGACAAAAGCGCTTTAGTGGAACAGGAGTTTTCTAAGGCGGAATTGGACTATCTTTCGCCCATCTGGTCGCGAACTGTAACGCCAGTTCAGTGGCGCAAACCGTTCCTTCTGCCACTCCAGTCAGGTTTTCCCACGACGAGTCCATACGGTGTCAGCCGAAACTATAACTCGGGGCAGTACTTTTCATTTCATACTGGCCAGGATTTTGCCGCACCAGGAGGCAGTCCAGTACTTGCGCCGGCGGACGGAATTGTCGCAATTGCCGAACCGCTGACCGTGCGGGGCATCAGCGTTATTCTCGACCATGGAGCCGGGCTGTTTACCGGGTACTGGCACTTGCAGGAGGCGCTCGTCGTCCCTGGGGAAAAGGTGCAAGCGGGGGACCCGATCGGGCTGGTCGGCACGACGGGACGAAGTACGGGCGAACATCTCCACTGGGAGCTACGCATTTACGGCGTTGCCGTAGATCCGATGCCCTTCCTGACGCGCCCTCTGCTGGCTGTCTCGTCCACGATTGAACCGGAAGCCGGGCAAGAAACTGAAGAGGGACAGTGAGCAGACTAGTTCAGTGACTGCGTGTAACTACTAAGCCATGTTCTGTGTACGGTCTGCCTGGGGGGAATGTACCGTCAGCATTTCTGTAGCGGGCTCGGGATGGTCATGGCGGTGAACGTTGGGCATATGTGGGAGTGGCCTCGCCTGTCTTGCTCGCG
>JAPPKT010000317.1 GCA_028819675.1 Caldilineaceae bacterium
GTTTCGGGTTCGTCGACTGGATGAAATACGGTTTGCCGGTGGTGCTGGTGTTGATTCCACTGGCGTGGCTGCTTCTGCCGCGTTTGTTCGCGCTGCCGAGACTGACGATCGACATCGAACCGGCCAGGCGGGAGATCGAGCGGTTGGGCGGACTTTCCGGGCCGGAACGGGAGATTATCGCCGTGCTGCTGGTGTCGATCAGCCTGTGGATTGCCGGGGGGTACATCGAGCATATGCTCAACCTGCCGGCCACACTGTTGAGCAGCGCAGTGATAGCAATCGGCGCGGTGGCCGTGCTTTCGGTTGAGAAGATCGTTGACTGGAGTGATCTGAAAGGCGTGAACTGGGGTGTATTCTTTGTAATCGGCGCGGGTTTGACTCTGGGTGATGCTCTGGAGAAGACCGGAGCCAGTGCCTGGTTCGCCAGCCTTGTTGCGCCGACGTTTGAGGGTTTGCCCTTTTTTGGTGTGCTGGCTGCCTTGATCCTGCTGGCCTTCTGTATCACGCAGTTCATGAACAACGTTCCCCTGGGCGCGATCCTAGCTCCGGTACTGATCACTCTGGGGCAGGCTTCCGGCATTGATCCGGTCCGGCTGGTCATTCCAACGATCTTTGCTGTGGCGCTGGCGTTTGCGCTGCCCAGCGGCTCGGCGCGGATGATTCTGATCGCGGTCACTGGCGTGGTTAGCCGACAGGAGATGCTGCGCGCAGGCGTGATCGTCGGTCTAGCATGCTCGGGAGTCGTCTTTGTATTTTTCCTGGTGCTCAGCCAACTGGGCATGATCTGATGGATTTCGATTTGGTCCCGACTCAAATGTGAATTGAGAACGCAGGCATGTAAGTCTCAGCGTAAAACGACAGGGGGTAGAGAATGCGCGTCTGGCTAATTGGCGCCGGCAATATCGGTTCGGTCGCGCTGCGGCAACTTCAAAAGAATTCGGCAGTCGAAATCTTCGTCAGCGACCCTTCGGACCAACCGGAGGCTGTACTCAGCGGCCTGATCGAGCGGGTCGATCTCGTGGCTAACATTTCGCCCGTAAACGTCAATGAGATTGCACGTCGGGTGCGTCCAGACCTAATCCTGCTTTCCCCCGGCATAGGCGAACAGGGCTTTGGCGCTGTGGAGGGAAGCAAGGCTCTGTCTGAGGCGCTGAACTACGAGACGATTATCGCCAGCGAATATCCCTGCCTTATCCTTTCGCTGTCGAATCAGAATTGAAGGGCGCCATTGAATCAGTTGGCGGCAATTGTCTGATATACGTTTACCGACACTAAGAGATGATGGACGATTTTTCGGAGATTCGGCACAATTTGGGTGTATACAGGCTGCGGGGATTCAGCGGGCGCGACGCGGAACTGGATACATTGTGCAGGTGGTTGCTAGAAAGGCGCGAGCAACCTGCGCTGGCGATAAGCGGTGGGCAAGGGAACGGCAAGAGTACGCTGGCCACGGCGGCGGCGTGGAAGACGATTCACCACTTTCCCGATGGGATCATCTGGGTGGGGGCGGCGGGCCGGGACCGGTTCCGGATGTACGACATTGTGCGTACGCTGGACACGGTGCTTGGCACTACTTTGACGCGGGTTAGCGAGGAGCGCTGGGGAATCGGCATTCTTGAACAGCTTTACCGCCGCCGCCGCTTGCTGATTCTGGACGAGCTCTCAGACGCGACTGACCGTGAAATCCAGATTTTGGCTGAAATCATCAGCCATTTGCATGACACGGAGAATCAGTCCCACATACTGTTGATCGATCGCGACATACACCCGGAGTTTGTTGAACTGGTGGGTGACCGACACCTGCAGTTGGGCGGGTTGCCGCTTTCGGAGGCGGTAGGCTTTGTCCACGCGCGGGCGCCTGAATCGGTCCGCGATACGGCGTTACGCAACGTCGAGGGCCTGCATCGCCGCACAGGCGGAAGACCCCTGAGCATGCGTCTGGTCATGGGGCTGTTGATGGACTTCGGACTGTGGAGCGAACTGGACGAGCTGCTGGCGGAGCTACCGGCCGAGGACGGTGTGACGGACATGTCCAGTATGGCAGGGTTTGCCGTCGAGAACTTTGCCGCTTTCTGGCCGGAGGCCGGGCTGATCCTGGATCGATTGGTCAGCGCAGCAGGCGGTGCTACCTACCAGGCGCTGACTGAGCTGTTCACGGAAGGGATGGGCACCGAGGCCGAGAAGCGCCAGACATTCGAAGGTCTCGTTTCGCGAGCCCTGGTGGAGGTGGATCTATTTGATCGCAGGATCGTGGTGCAGCCGGTGGTGCGGCGCTATCTTGTGGAAGGCGCGGTCAAGTTGGGGGAGGACTGGCACCGTCAGCATGCGCGATATTATCTGCAGTTCGCGCAGCGTTACCAGGAGTTGCCGATCCAGCGTTGGCGGGAGATCGATCCTTTCTGGGGAAACGTTCATTGGGGCGCGGACTGGGCTACCGATCGGGTGGAGCGCATCTTCGGACAATCAGTAGAGACGATGGTATTAGAGAAGCTCGAGATCGAGGGGCTGCGCGACATGCCGATCAATTTTCTTGCGGTGCAGGACGATCTCAAGTTGATGCGGGACTATGCGCTGGCGCTGGCCCACTATGCATTCTGGCGTCACCCGCCGGGCATCTGGCGCTGGTTGTGCGGAGGGGCTGTGGCTTCAATCGCGCTGGGCGACGCGGGTGATTTCGGATGGATGCTAGCCAACATAGGCCGACAGCGGTTTTTCAACGGGGAAGTCGAAGAGGCGATTGAGTGGCTGCAAAGAGCGCTGCGTATATTTGACGAGCGAGATATGCTGATGGCGATGGCCTACGGGCATACTGACCTCGGCACATCTTATCGCGTGTTGGAAGAGCCGCGTCATGCGCTCGATCATTTCTGGCTGGCGTTCGAGGCGGCGGCGCAGCTAGGCGACCCGCGTTCGCTGGCGCCTGCCTACATGAATCTTGGCAGCGCATATTTGAGCCTGAACAATTTCGAACGGGCGATCGAACAACACCGGAAGGCGCTGCGAGTGGCATTGCGGCTGGGTGACGAAGGGCTGGTGGCCAGCGCTCACAACAACCTGGGTCTGGCGATGGAAGGGATGGCGATGTACGCTGAGGCGCAGCGCGCCTACGAGTCGGCCCTTGCAGTCTTTCATCGAAACCGGGACGACACCGGTATAAGTACCTGTTACAACAATCTCGGATCGGTCTGCTATGCGCGGCAGGATTTCGCGGCTGCCCTCGACTGGTATGAGAAGGACCTGGCATTGTCGGACCGGCGGGGGGCCTGGATGGACAATGCGGCCACGCTGCACAATCTGGGCCACGTGGCGTTGGAACAGGAGAACCACGATCAGGCGGCTGAGTATTTCCGCCGAAGCCGCGAGCTGTATGCCGCCTTTCAACTGGAAGAGTACGTGGCAGAGGAGGACGAGATGCTGTCCTACGTCGCCGCGGTAGCCTCGCCGGGAAGATCCCAACGCTAACAAAACGCTTACGTTTAGGGTAGTTCAGATTCTTGTCAGGCGACAGGAACTATGCTACACTTTCTGATGGTTTAGCACTCAAGGCTTTTGAGTGCTAAATGGAATCTGACAGGCTGTACGGGACCGTGCCGGGATAGTTCTTTACGGGCTATACGGCCGGTATGAAGTGCGCGAACGGATTCTTATCCCGCCTAAAAATGCGGGGATTCAACAGCAACAGGTTTTTCATCAGTAAGTGTCGAAAGGCAAGGAGGAAGGTCGAATGAATCTCAAGCCGCTCGGTGACCGGCTGGTAGTCCAGCCCCTGGAGGGGGAGGAGCAGACCTCCACGGGTATCTATCTGCCGGAAACTGCCAAAGAGAAGCCGCAGCAGGGCGAGGTGGTCGCAGCGGGTCCCGGCGCACGGGACGAAGACGGCAAGCGCATTGCCATGGATGTAGCCGTCGGTGATATCGTTCTTTACGCTAAGTATTCCGGCACGAACATCAAGCTGGATGCGACTGAGGTTTTGATTCTCAAGGAATCGGACGTCTTGGCGCTGGTTGAAAGTTAATCGGACCTACACTGAAAGAGGTCAATTAACCCGCCCCTGGTGCGCGGGTCAAACTGGAGGAGAAAGACCGTAATGGCAAAGCAACTTGAGTTTGAAGAAGAAGCCCGCCGCAGCCTGAAGCAGGGAATCGATGCCCTGGCGGATGCGGTAAAGACCACCCTCGGCCCCAAGGGCCGCAATGTGGCGCTGGACAAGAAGTGGGGCAGCCCGACCGTCACCCACGATGGCGTCACCGTCGCCAAAGAGATTGAACTGGAAGATCCGTTCCAGAATATGGGTGCGCAGCTTCTGAAAGAAGCCGCGACCAAGACGAATGACATTGCCGGTGACGGCACGACCACAGCAACTGTATTGGCCCAGTCGATCGTGAACGAGGGCCTTAAGAACGTCACGGCCGGCGCCAACCCGATGCTTCTCAAGCGCGGCATCGAGGCCAGTTGTGATGCGATTGTCGCTGCGCTGAAGGACATGGCGACACCGGTGGCCGGCCAGGAAGAGATTGCCCAGGTCGCAAGCAATTCGGCGGCTGACAACCAGATCGGAGACCTGATCGCCGAAGTGATGGACAAGGTGGGCAAGGACGGCGTCATCACGGTTGAGGAAAGCAAGGGTCTTCAGTTCGAGACCGAGTATGTCGAGGGCATGCAGCTCGATCGCGGCTATCTCAGCCCTTATTTTGTGACGAACAACGAGAGGATGGAGGCGGAGCTCGACGCGCCCTATCTTCTGATCACCGACAAGAAGATCAGCAGTGCGCAGGACATCGTACCTCTGCTTGAGAAACTGGTCCAGGTTGGCAAGCGTGAACTGATCGTGATTGCCGAGGACGTAGACGGCGAGGCGCTGGCGACTCTGGTCCTTAACAAGCTGCGCGGCATGTTCAACGCCATGGCCATCAAGGCGCCCGGCTTCGGCGACCGCCGCAAGGCGATGCTGCGCGACATCGCTATTCTCACCGGCGGACAGATCCTCTCGGAAGAGGTCGGCCGCACGCTTGAGAGCGCGCAGTTGGAGGACCTCGGCCAGGCGGATAAGGTCATCAGCACCAAGGACGCCACCACAATCGTAGGCGGCCACGGGGCCACGGAGGAGATCCAGGGCAGGATCGAAGAGATCCGCGCCGAGATCGATGCCAGCACGAGCGACTATGACCGCGAGAAGCTGCAGGAGCGTCTTGCCAAGCTGGCCGGCGGTGTTGCCATTCTGCGCGTCGGCGCTGCGACCGAGACCGAGCTCAAGTACCGGAAGACCCGCGTCGAGGACGCGCTGAGCGCTACCCGCGCCGCGGTCGAGGAAGGTGTTGTGCCCGGCGGTGGTGTTGCCCTGATCAATGCCGTCTCTGCGCTGGATAACGTAGACATGGATGATGCCGATGCCTCAACCGGCGCCCGGATCCTGAAGCGGGCCCTTGAAGAGCCGATGCGCATGATCGCCACCAACGCCGGACTTGACGGCGCGGTGGTAATCGAGAAGGTGCGCGGCCTGCACGAGGGCGGCAAGGCCAACACGGGCTACGACGTGATTCAGAATGACTATGTTGACATGATGGATGCCGGCCTGTCCGACCCGGTCAAGGTTACGCGCAGTGCGGTCGAGAATGCGAGTTCGATTGCGGCGATGATCCTGACGACGGCGGCGCTGGTTACGGACATTCCTGAGGAAGAGAAGCCGATGCCGGCCGGCGATCCCGGAATGGGCGGGATGATGTAAGGTTGGCTGGTTTGGGAATTGAATAGAGTTGAGAAGGGCGCCGGGGGTGTATTGCCTCCGGCGCTTTTTCTTTGGAGGCAAGGAGAGACAGTTTATCAGTTGAGGCGGGGATACGATCAGGCCTCCAAATAAGGCTCGAACAGTTCCTCGACTTGGACTATGAATCCTTCCAAGGTTGGTGACTGGAGGGTATGGCCTTTGCCATAGGTTCCTGCGACTTTGAACCGATTCTGTCCTCGCAGTAGGACCATGACCGTCTTGGCTTCAGGATCCACAATCCAATACTCTCTCACGCCGTGATAGGCGTAGAGTTCGAGCTTTGTGGTCCGGTCTAGTTCGGCGGTGGAAGGGGAGAGAATCTCGACGACCAGGTCGGGAGCTCCTTGAACGTATTCGGGCTTGAGTATCTGGTTTCGCTGTCTCGAAACGAACAGGATGTCTGGTTGAACTACGACTGTTTCTGAGAGGACAACGTCAGTAGGGGAACAGAATAGTTCTCCCAGATTATGTTCATCTACGTATCCAGAAATAGCATTGAGCAGTTTCCGCAAGATGAACTGATGATACAGGAGTGGTGCGGGGGCCATAACCAACTCTCCATCCAAAAGCTCAAATCGCTCTTCGTCCGACGTTTTCAAGTAGTCGGCGTAAGTGTGCTTTGCCTTCACGTTTATCACGTCTGGCCTCCTAAGAAGAAGCTGGAAAAACGAGACAACTAAGCTCTTCCAGATCAAGTCCGATTATAGTACAAATGCACCAGGCGGAGATCAGTCCTGTCAAACGCGCGGGAGAGAAAGGGAACAACCAGTAGTTCGGCAAGGTTTCAGAGTTCGTCGGTCTGGATGGGATGGATCAAGACTCCATCAAGACTCATAATCTTGAGACTGGGTAAGACACTTAGACAGCAGTGGCGGAGATATGATCAGGTCTCCAAGGAGGCCTCAAACAATTCTTCCATCGGGAGTCTGAATCCCTCCAAAGTTGGTGACCGGAGGATATGGCCTATGCCATAGATGCCTCCGACCTCGAACCGGTCTAGTCCTAGCACTAAGACCATGATCGTTTTGGCGCTGGGATCCACTATCCAGTATTCTCTTACGCCGTGTCGGGCGTATAGTTCGAGCTTTGTAGTCCGGTCGAGTTCGGCGGTGGAAGGGGAGAGAATCTCGACGACCAGATCAGGTGCTCCACGGATGTTGTCTGGGGTTATGATTTGGGTACGTTCATTCGAGACAAAAAGCAGGTCAGGCTGGACAACGTTAGTGTCCGACAGTACTACGTCGAAAGGAGAGAAATAGACCCTCCCCAGGTTGTGCTCTCTAGCAAAGGTTCCTATCAATATGTGCAGGACACTCGAAATGTACTGATGAATCTCCTTGGGGGAAGGGGACAATATCAGTTCTCCGTTCAGCAGTTCGTAACGCTCGTCGTCCGACGTTTCGAGGTAGTCGGCGAATGTGAGCATGGCCTTAACACTTTGCACATCGAGCCTCCTCAATTGAAGCAGCGAACGTCATCTAACATTGCTCTCCGTCGTTTCCCAAAAACATAGCACAAATGTATTAGAGCACAAAGATTCGCTCCACGCTCAGGAAATCAGCTACCTGAACAGACAAAATGCGATGAGCAAATGCCAGTCGAATAAAAGGAGGCTAGTGGAACTGCGGCCTAAACTAATCGCCTGTGGTCCGGAATTCTTATAGTCGTCTACTGCTTCAAACGGCTCTCAGAAGGGTACTCTAGTCTAGGCAAAGCGTTTTCGACTGGCCTACGCACTGCCTGAGTTCCGTTTGGAAGTCCAAGCGTGAAAGGACCTTACTCCTCTGGCTACACTTATCTCGCCGTGTAATACCGGTTTCCAGCACAGGTCCGGCACAGAGTGCGTCCAGCCACTTCGATCTCGCGTTCGTTGATGACTTCTTCGCCGCACTTGTCACATATTGCCCGCGCGCTGGCGCGGCTGACGATGGCGGCGACTGGGGTTGACAGGGTCACCCACTCGAAGGAGAGAAGCTCGTCGTCGGGCATGCGCTGGTAGCCGTGGAGCATGGCGAAGTAGCGTCGCGTTTGCTCGGGGGCGTAGTCGCGGGCACGGGTGCGGACGTCAGTTTGCGGGGCGACCCGGAGGGCGCGGTCGGTCTTGACGTCGACGAAGGTTGCGGCGATTTTGCCGTAGTCTTCGACACGCAGGTTGCGGCCGCCTACGGAAACGCCTGTGACCGCCTCTACTCCGTCAACGAAGCAACCGTCGGTCTCTACGATCACAAGCAGGCGCTTGTCGGTGCGGGGCACTTCGAGTTCCAATGCGGCCGACGCGGCGATTGCGCAGCGGGCTCCCAGAACCTGACGGGGGCAAAGGTGGTTGTGGCGGGCGGAAGCCACTGCAAGCGCCGTTTCCAGCGTTGGCAAGTCAACGAGGTTTTGCGTGTCGATCGGTATCGCCATTGGCGCACCTCCTTGGGTGCGAAACTCTGGCTTGGGGCACTGCCGGCGGCTGTTTATGAACTGAACGCGTTGCAATGCGGCGACCTCGACACCATTATACCATTGCGATCAAGTCGCCTGATTTGCACGCAACGAAGTCGTTAACCGACTGGATAGCAACGGGACACGCGCGTATTGCCACAGCCATGACGGAAAATCAGCGATTGTGTTAAAATGCGCTGCATGATTGGGAAGACCAGTAGAACCAGGCATGAACGGCCTCCATCTGAGACTACGGTCGTTGTCGCCATGAGCGGCGGCGTCGACAGTTCGGTCGCGGCGGCATTGCTTACTGAGCAGGGCTACCGGTGTATCGGCGTGATGATGCGGTTGTGGGCGGAGGCGGCAGGCGGCGAAAGTTTGGGCAACAAGTGCTGTGACGAGGAGAGCGTGGAGGACGCGCGCCGTGTTGCCAGCCAGTTGGGCATGCCGTTCTATCTAATCAATGTCGAGCGGCCCTTCAAAGAGAAAGTAGTGGATTTCTTTATCGAGGGTTACAGCAGCGGGCTGACGCCCAACCCTTGTCTTGCATGCAACCGGCACATCCGCTTCGACTATTTGCTGAACTATGCCCGGCGGCTGGGCGCCGATTTCCTTGCCACCGGCCACTACGCCCGCTTGCGGCGACAACCGGACGGAAGCGTTCATCTGTTGCGCGGCGTTGATAGGCATAAGGACCAGTCCTACGTCCTTAGCGTGCTGGGCCAGGCCGAGTTGCGCGACCTGCTTTTCCCTGTCGGCGAATTCGCAAAGGAAGAGGTGCGGCAGATGGCGGCTGCTCGGGGGCTGCCCATTCACAGCAAGCATGATTCGATGGATCTATGCTTTGTGATGGATGACGACTACCGGCGCTTTCTTTCAGATTGGGCCGCAGACGCGATGACGGCGGGCGACATCGTAGATGTTGAGGGAAACGTGGTGGGCGAGCATGAGGGGTTGCCAAACTATACGGTGGGGCAGCGGCGGGGCTTGGGCCTGAGCGGGACGGCGGCCCCTATGTACGTCGTTGCGTTGGAGCCTAGTCGCAACCAGCTTATCGTAGGGCCATCCGAGGCGCTAGGTAGGTCAGAACTGACGGCTGCGAATGTGAACTGGACTTCAGGAAGGCCGGTTCCCAGAGGCAGCCGCGTCCAGTGCCAGACCCGCTATTCGGGTAAACCATTGGACTGTAGAGTCTATCCATGGGAGGATGGCAGTGTTCAGGTCGCGTTCGAAGAGCCGGCACGCGGCATCAGCCCGGGTCAAGGAGCCGTGTTCTACGACGGCCCCCTCTGCCTTGGGGGAGGGCTGATTGAAAGAAGGGTTCCCGGCGAAGATCCGGCAGCAGCTGAGAAGACGCCAGCCCATCGAGTTTCCCTAAACTGAGACCGAGGAGGTTCACGACTGGTTTCAGGTACGCCATTCGCGTCGCTAATTCTCAGTCCACCGGTTCTGCTGGCTACGTTGCTCGTTACGGGCTATGCCAGCTTATTCCACCTGTGGACGGGCCGATCGCTGCGGGAACTACCGCAGTATCTGATTGCGGCTGGTGTGGGATTCATGCTGGGACACTGGGTGAGCCAGACATTGCAGTGGCAAACCTGGGAGGTTGGGCAGCTCAGTCTGCTGGAGGCGACGCTGGCATCCATTATTGCCTTAATCCTGGTCCGGGTTGTCACACACTAGTGCAGTCTTCTGGGCAGGGGGGCCGGTGCAGCCGCTGGATGAGGCGGCCGTAGTAAACTGTGCCGATTGCAAAAGGAGAGCGTCGTGGTCAGCGCGACAGTTCGGGATATCGCCATCATTCTCGTTGCGTTAGAGATTCTCATAATGAACGGTCTGCTGGTGGTTCTGATCTGGCAGGTCTGGCGCTTGGTCAAGATGATACAGGCCGAAGTGAAACCGGTTATTCGAGACGGCCAGGAGACAGTCGGCACGGTTAAAGGTTCGGCTGAGTTTGTGAGCACGAGTATCATTTCGCCCCTGATTTCCACGAGCAGCAGACTGGCCGGGATCGTACGATCCGTACAGGTGATCAGGTCGGAATTGAAGAGTTCGATGGACGGGATGACACCGGCACGGCGCCAGTCGCGAGTTGATGACACAGAGCCGCCCCAAGAGGCGACGAAATCCCAGCCTCCGGTCGCTTGACAGGGCAATAGAGGATACGCCACGTAGTTGGTAGTGCAGGCCTGCCCATCATGCCAGAGCCTGAACCTCTTCATGGCGCCGCAGATTTCTAAGAATAATTCGATACCGGCCAAGGTGCTGCCACCGGCGGGTGCAGCCATGCACTCGTATCTCTTGCATGTTGCGTTGGTGTAGGTGGGGTCTTCTGACAGAAAGTCAATTCTCTCAATAATCGAATTTTTCAGACGGGATCGTACGCAGACTCCAGTATTGGATAGAGGTCCCACGGAGTGATCAGATGAACTACTGGCAGACGGAGCTAATCCGACTGCGTGGTGTGGAGCCGGATGACGGCGACATTTTCTGGCGCTGGAACCAGGACAGCGAGATGGCGCGAAATCTTGAGTTCGTCTGGCCGCCTGTTTCTGTTTCCCAGGTACGGGAATGGGCGGCGGCAGAGGCGAAGAGGAAGATGGAAAACGACTCTTTCAACTGGGTTATCGAAAATCGCGATGGCACGGCGGTCGGTTTCATTCACACGCACAACTGCAGTCCTCGAAACGGCGTCTTCAAGTACGGACTCGGTGTTGAAGTCTCCCACAGGCGCAAAGGGTATGCGGCGGCGGCTGTGGTGCTGATTCTGCGCTACTATTTTGAAGAGCTGCGCTACCAGAAGGTGACAGTTCAGATGCACAGCGAAAACGGGAGCTCCCAAGCGTTGCACGAGAGGCTAGGATTTGTACGCGAGGGGGCTGTACGGCGGGCCATCTACTCAGGCGGGCGCTTCCTAGACGAACTGTACTACGGCATGACAGTTGAGGAGTATCAACAGCGGTATGGCGAGGCAAGCGGATGAGTCGCCGCATCGGTGTGAAGCGGATTGACCCGACATCTGACGGCTGGCCCAGCCAGCTGCGCGAGATAAGGAGGCACTTAGGGGACAGGTCTTCGCTGCTCCCCCATCATTTTCTGGAGGCTGTCCTACCGAAGATCGGCGGAGCCTGCGTTGCTCTCATTCAAGATGGACGCGGGGCAGCCGGTCCGCCTTGCGGCTACGCGTTTCTGCTCCCGCGGGGTACTGGCGAGGATGGCGCCACTTATACGCTGCGGTACGAGCATGTTGACGGGTCACCTGCACTTGGCGCAGACGCGGTTACCAGCGCCGTCGGCGAGGTTCTGGCTCCAGAGCAGAAGACGCACTTTTACCTGCCTGACGCGGACCACACTTTCACACCCACGCATATCGATCTCGACGGAATAATTTGTGGGCGACCCGATGCGGATGAGGCAGCGGAAGTTCGGAAGATGCAGCAGTCGATCTGGCATAGCCCTCCGGACGGGCTCTACCCAAGCGATTTGCACAGCGACGAAGGGGGCATAGGTTGCTCGCTGGTGGCCCGTGTTGACGGCGTTCTGGCCGGATTCCTGTTGGGGTTTTTCCGGTTTCCGACAGGTCCGGCCGGTGCGGGGATGTACATGTACCGTCAGGACCTGCAGTTGGAATCTCAACTGCTTGCGGTGGCTCCGGGCAAGCGCAGACGCCGAATCGCCCAGTTGCTGAAAAGGCTGCAAGCCCGCCAAGCCGTTGAGATGGGCATCGACTTGATCAGCTGGACGACGGACCCGCTTCTTTTTGCCAATGCCCTGCTCAATTTCAACAGATTGGGCGCAGTCGCCTGCGAATTTCAGCCGAGCCTATATTCCTTTCGCAACGAATTGAACCGGGTGATTGCCTCCAGATTGAGCATTATGTGGGCGGTTCGTTCAAGGCGAGTGCAGCTGGCGCTGTTAGGCAGAGGACAGCCAGGACCCTTGGAGGTTAATGCAGATCCAGATCTGACGGTTGTCAACCGAGCGGACGGACCACCGCTGTTCGGCGCTACCACTGCCCGTATCGCTATCGAGATCCCCTCAGACTGGGTGACTCTACAGAGACAGGACACGCCGACCGCGCAGCGCTGGCGCGACATCACGAACCGGCTGCTGGACCATTATCTCGGTTCGCAGCCGGGCCGGTATTTCATCACGGGTACAGGGGTAGCCGGGTCGCGGCGCTACATCATTGGCGAGCGCGTGGATGACAGGTTGCTTGAGGCGTTGTTTGCGCCTGCGGTGCGAGAGGCGGACTGGAAGCTGTAGTGCTCCAAGATGCCTGGAAGAGGGAGCCGTTGGCCGGGAAGGTTCACGGTCAGACCAGGAGTTGGTCAATCTCGACGTCGTGGCGCAGCTTCCGGGATTGGACCATGGCGCGCTTTTGAAGTAGGCGGGGCAGGCCGAGGAGACCAGCGATCTGGCCCCGGAGGCGGGCGCGGGCAGCGCTGCCGCGAAAGTTGCGCAGCGCGTCAAGCGCGATCGAAAGCTGTGCGCCGACAATGTGGGCGGCGTGATCCACCAGAAGAGAAGTCGGCATATTTTTTGCCAGAGTCCAGATCGTGTTGCGTCCCACGTAGAAGCTGCTCAGCTCGTCGCCGCCGCTGCCGCCGAGTTTGTGGTAGACATGCGCTGCCGGTGCAAGAACTGCTTGCCAGCCAAGGAGTTGAGCGCGGAACGAAAAGTCCACATCCTCGATATACATCCAATAATCCTCGTCGAAGCCGTCGAGGGCTTCCCAAAGCTCGCGACGCACGGCCATCGCGCCGCCGCAGCCGCCGAATACCTGCTCCGAATTGTCGAATTGGCCGCTGTCAGTAGCCCAAACGCCTCGATTGCGTGGAATCCCGTCCCTTCCCATCATGTCCCCGGCCGTGTGGATGCGGTCGCGTTCCTCGAACAGGAGGAGCTTGGCGGCTACGATTCCCGCCTGGGGGTGGGAGCAGATTGTTTTGGCCAGTTCTGCGAGGAACTCCGGCGACGGTTGGGTGTCGTTGTTGAGAAGTACTATGAAGCGGCCGCGGGCGGCGCGAGCACCTTGGTTGACGGTGGCGACGAATCCTGAGTTTTGGGGGCTGGCCAAGATGCGCGTTTGACGGGCGTTCTCCTGTACCCATCGCACTGAGTCGTCGCTACTGGCGTCGTCGGCGAAGATGACTTCGAAGTCGGTAAACTGCTGCGCATCCAGGCCGGGGAACAGGTCGGGCAGGTGGTGGATGCCGTTGTAATTGGGTATGAGTACAGAGAAAAACGGAGTTTGTGCGGCTTGCTCAGTTGATTTGCGCGCAGTTGGTTTTTCACCGTTCTCGTTCATGTCGTACCCCAGTTCACCTTTTGGATTCTGTCTGCACGTAGTCGTGAAGGGCATCACGCCAGTCGCGCAGGGTGATACCGAGGGCCGCCGCGGCATTGTTGACCAGGACGGCGTGAGGGGGAGGGGTCGTCGGGCGAGGCCACTCCTCGGCGCTAATGGGTTGGATGGGAAGGGCCTCGCGTCCAGTAAGGCGCATCAGTTCGACTGCCCAGTCGTAGCGGCTGGCCCAGCCGTCGTTTATGAGATGGTAGATGCCGTAGCGTTGTGTTTCGATCAGCTTTGCGATGGCGGCGGCCACATCCGGGGCGTAGGTTGGGTTACCGAACTCGTCGTTCACAACGCGAAGAGCGCCGTGCCGGTCTGCCGCGGCGCTGATCTTGGCGGTGAAGTTGTTGCTCCCCGCGCCGTAGAGCCACGCTACACGAACGATGTAAAGGCGGTCCAGTGATAAGGCTGCGGCTCGTTCTCCCGCGGCCTTGCTGCGGGCGTATACGCTGCCGGGGCAGGTCTGTTCGTATTCGTGGTAGAAGCATCCGGCCTCGCCGGCGAATACCTCGTTGGTACTTATCTGTACCAGTGTTCCGCCGCAGCGGGCGCAACCTTCGGCCAGGTATTTAGGGCCAAGGGCATTTACGGTGAAAGCGAACCGCGGGGACTCTTCGGCACCGTCGACGTCGGTCCAGGCGGCAGCATTGATGACGAAGTCAGGGGCGGCTTCAGCCACAGCGTCGGCAATCGCGGGGTCTGTGATGTCGTACCGGGGGCGCGTCCAGCAGGTAAGCTGCTCTGCGGAGCTAAAACAGGAAGCCAGGGCCTGTCCTAGTTGTCCGTTTACGCCTGTAATCAGAATGTGCGGCATGGAGTTGTTTCTGCGGTCCGGTTTGCCCTCGTGAACGCCAGAGGCTTAGGCGTTTCAGTATACCTGACATCTTGCGAGCGGCAGAAGATTCACCTGCATTGGTAGTTGCGAAGCCATTTTCTCTGTGCGTGTTGTGTGCGGTCTACCGGGTCAAGAGTGACGGGGTTTAGTGTCAGGACTTCTGAAGCGGGCTCGCGATGGTCATTGCGGTGAAGGTTGGGTATGTATGGGGGTATCTTCGCCGGTCTCGCCTGCGCTAGCACATACTCGGAATCCGCCAAGACGCGAGGGGGGGGTGAAGCCCGGCCGCCGCGAGACGACGACTTCAAATTCGCCAGACACTCGCTACGGCGCGGACAGGAGAGGGGGCGTTGGGGGGGGGGGGGCCCCCCC
>JAPPKT010000323.1 GCA_028819675.1 Caldilineaceae bacterium
GCTACGAATCCATGGTCGTTAGAGTGCATTTCTGCACGAATCTGGTTCGTACCCTCGCTCCGCCAGGGGCGGATCTTCGCCGAGGTCGGCGACTCCGTGAATACCGCCGTCGCCTTCGCCAATCCCAACCATCAGCCGGTCGACATCGCCTTCTACCTCACCGACACGGCGGGCACCCGGAGCAGGGAGGGCAGCTTCACGCTGGAGGCCTTCCAGCACCAGGCGGAGTTGCTGAACGCGGCGCCGTTCGAGGTCGCCGGCTTGGAGGGGACCTTCACGTTCCAGGCTTCGGCGCCGCTGGCGGTGATCGCGTTGCGGGGGGCCGCCAACCAGGCGGGCGAGTGGCTGTGGACCACGCTGCCGGTGACGCCGGTGCTGCCGCCCGCCGGGCTGTACTCGAGGACCTCGACGGATCCGGTGGGGTTCCCGCACTTCTCCGACGGGCAGGGCTGGGGCACCCAGGTGATCCTGATCAATCCCACCCGGGAGCCGATCGCGGGCACGCTGGAGTTTCTGGGGACGGACGCCGCCCCGCTCACCGTGACGCTGGACGACGACCGAACGGGAGCGAGCTTCCCGTACTCCATTGCCGCCCACAGCGCCTGGCGCGTAGACACCGCCAACCCCGCCGACCGCATGGCCTCCGGCTCGCTGCGAGCCACGCCCGACGACGTGTCGCCTCCCGTCGCAGCCCCCTCCGGCCTGCTGCTGTACTCCTTCACCGACGACGGCAAGACCGTCTCGCTGGCCGGCGTGCCCGCTCTGCCCCCCTCGACCGCCTTCCGGGTGCCGATCGCCGCCGTCGGGCGGCTGCCCGGTCTGCCCGGCAACATCCACACCAGCCTGGCCCTCGCCAACCCCGCCAATGTGGGAACCCGCGTCAGCTTCGAGATCACCCGCCCGGACGGATCGCTGCTGCTGCCCCCGGCCAGCATCACGCTGCGCGCCGGAGGCCAGGCCAGCGGCCTGCTGACCCAGCTCTTCGATCTGCCCGAGGACTTTTCTACCGGCCTGCTGCGGGTGAGCGCCAGCAACGACGGGGTGTCCCTGGCGGCCCTGCGGTTCTACGTCAACCGCCGCGGCGAGTTGAAGATCACCAACTTCTGGCCCCGGGACGAGACCGCCCCGGTGACGTCGGAGGACCGCTACTTCGCGCATCTGGCCGACTCGGCGGGGTGGACCACCCGGCTGACCCTCTTCAGCGGCACTTTTGGTGAATCCGGCTCCGGTACCCTCAGCCTGTTCTGGTTCCCTGTCGAGTGAACGGCCCGCGCGGCCAGGCCCGCTACGTGATGATCGACGTGCTCCACAGCGGCCGCGGCCTCTGGGTCGCGGCGATCGTCTTCGGCGCCGCCCGGGGATCGCTGCCCCTGTGGTTCTCGGGTGGTGTGGTTGGGGCAGTTCCCTGCCCCGACTTGGTGCTTGAGCGCATCTCCACCTGAGGCTTTTCTAGTGGAGATGCCCCGCCAAATTCGTTCTGTGACTTGAGGACTGCTCTTGCCTGCGGTCCTGGCAGGCTTGACTTTTTGCCATGTAACCGTTATATGTGTCCTTAGGACACATATAACGGTTACTAGCCCTAAATGCAGGCGCAACCATTTCCCAGGTGGCTACCTCGTGCAGCGCGACGCCTAGCAGAGCTGTTGGATGAAAATGGTAAGCCGCTTCTCACCCAATTTGACTTCTTCCGGATGATCTGGCGGATATATCGCGAGGCGGCTTCCGGCAAGCAGCTGTACCTGCGGCGCGACACTCCGAGACGAGAGGACTATGACCGCTTGAAATCGATCCTGCAAAGGGCAAGGGTGGTCGCAACGGACCGGGACTATCGAGCACGCGGCATTCGGGTGCTGACCATCTCGGACCTTCCAGCGGAAGACATCATCTGTCTCGTTGACCCGACATGCTACCTCTCCCATCTCTCCGCCATGCAGCGTTGGGGGCTTACTGATCGAAGCCCGAAGGCCTTGTTGCTGACACGCCCCGATCGCAGGACGACCACGGCCCGGATTCTGGCTTACAGAAAGAAAGCCCTGGGCGAGGACGAAGCCAGAGCCAATCCTTTCCTGTCGAAGAGCATCCGCCATCCCCCTCGTGTACGCCGGCGGGATATCCACGTTTATGAGAGTAAAGCCGCCGGCGCGTTCCTGAAGAATCGGGGAAGCGAGATCCGTCTTTCCACGATCGGACAGACCTTTCTCGACATGCTTCAAAGGCCCGATCTTTGCGGAGGGATGTCTCACGTTCTCGATGCCTGGGAAGAACACGCAGAAACCTATCTGGACGAGATTGTTGCAGCAGTCGACACTGCCACATGCAGGCTGGCCAAAAGCCGAGCCGGTTACATTCTCGAGGAACGCCTTGGCTTGCATCATCGCGGCATTGAGTGCTGGAAGGCATTTTCTCAGCGCGGCGGCAGCCGTAAGCTTGATCCGGCCAAAGACTTCGCGCCGGCCTTTTCAGAAAAATGGATGATCTCGCTCAATGTCTGACCTCATCTTCAAAGTCAACGTCGCAGAGTGGGTCGAAAAAGCCAAGGATGACCCCGTCGCCTACCAGCAGCGCCAGACGGTGGAGATAACCCTCAATGCCATCGCAAGGACAGCGCCGCTAAGGGGGAAGATGTTCTTGAAGGGCGGCATCCTCATGGGCCTCGCCTATGACAGCCCCAGGCAGACGGCCGACATCGATCTGACGACGGCCCTCGAGGCCGAAGGCAGTGTTGGTGACGAGGTTCGAAAGCTGTTGGACTCGGAGTTCCCGCGGGCCGCCGCTGAGCTCGGTTATGCCGACCTCATCGTCAAAACCCATTCGGTGAAGCACCTGCCAAAGGGGAAATTCCCAAATGCGAATTTCCCTGCCCTGAAGCTCAAGATCGCCTCTGCGAAGCGAAGGACCCCGCAAGAGAGAGCGCTCCGGGGAGGGCAAGCTTCTGACGTCATGATTGATGTCGATATCTCGTTCAATGAGCCGTTGCCGCAAATCCATGTGCTGAAACTAACCGGTGGCCAAGAGTTGCACGCCTACGGTCTTGCCGACCTCATCGCGGAGAAATTTCGCGCCATGCTTCAACAGGTGCCGCGCCACCGTAACCGGCCACAAGATGTCTACGATCTCGACCGGCTGATCGCACGCAACGAGATTGACGATGAGCGCCAGGCGCAAATCCTCGATGCCTTGGTTGAGAAATGCCAGGCACGTCGGATCAAACCGTTGCGATCATCCCTCAACGCTCCTGAGATCAAAAGGCGTGCTGGCGCCGCCTGGCGGTCGATGGAGTTGGAGTTAGGCGAGGTGCCGGATTTTGAGGGGTGTTTTGCGCGTGTTGCAGAGTTCTATCGGAATCTGCCATGGCGGAACTCATGAGGGGTTTCGGTCGGGCCTCGTGTCTCGTGCGCAAGACGAATCCCCAGGTAGGGATTGTTAGCCAGTGTCATCCTGCGGTCTGCAGTAGTGAAGCCATAGCGCCTGAAGGGCTGCGGTTGCTTCTTCCAGAATGTTCCAGATGGCCGCGGGCTTGCTAGACCACTGAATCCCTGTGACCATGGCCAAGGCGAGGCCTCAGAGCCTGATACCCATTGATCGGGTCGCCACGCTAATTTACCACCTGCACGGGCAGAAGGCTATGCTCGATTTCGACTTGGCCAAACTCTATGGTGTGACCACGAGAGCGCTCAACCAAGCCGTGTCTCGCAACCGCGAGCGATTTCCCGAGGATTTCATGTTCCAACTCTCGAAAGAAGAGTTCGAGTACTTGAGGTCACAAATTGTGATCTCAAGTTGGGGAGGTCGTCGCTACCCACCGCGAGCTTTTACCCAGGAAGGTGTCGCGATGCTTTCCGGCGTCCTGCGTAGCAAAAGGGCGATTGAGGTAAACATAGACATCATGCGCGCCTTCGTGCACCTGCGCAGGGCGTTGGACACCAACGAAGAGCTGGCCCACAAAGTGGCCGAGCACGATCAGAATATCAACCTTCTCTTCGAGCACATCGAAGCTCTGTTGGGGCCGCCGGAACCGCCAGAGAAACTCCGGATTGGTTTTCGTGCGACAGATGTGGATGAGGAGCGCTAGCTGTTGGGCCTTCCCCAACTAAAGGAGATCTGCTCGAGAATCGTTAGCGGCTCACCCGGCTTGATGAATCGGGTGAAAACATTTCCCTGCCCTCTTGTTTTTTTCTGCAAACCGTCTTACACTTGTGGGAATGTCGGCACACCGACCAGCCGACGTGTTGATCGGTCGATGCGTCAAGCTGTCGATGTGTCGACATACTGCTTGAAACTCCTTCTCCTAGCGTATGGACGTTATCGCGGTCATAGCTCAGAAAGGCGGTACAGGGAAAACCACCCTGGCCCTTTCGATGGCTGTTGCTGCACAGCAAGCAGGGCGCACGGCCGCGATTATTGATCTTGACCCGCAGGCAAGTGCGAGCAACTGGAGCGATCGTCGCAAAGCTGATCGACCGGCTGTAGTCTCAGCTCAGCCTGCCCGGCTGTCTCAAATTCTTAATGCGGCCGAAGAGAGCGGAGCAGATCTGGTTCTCATTGACACTCCCCCTCGAGCTGAACGGGCCGCCATCGACGCCGCCCGAGCGGCTCATTTGGTGCTTGTTCCTTGCCGGCCTTCAATCTTCGATCTCGAGACTTTCTCAACAACGCGTGACCTCGTCGCTGCCGTTGGCTCAAAGCCACTCGCCGCCGTCCTCAATGCGGTGCCGACACGCGGCAAGAAACGACAACAAGCAGAGCAGGCGTTGAAGGAGTTGAACATTACCGTTTGTCCAGATGTTTTTGGCGACCGCGTTGCTTTTGACCACGCCAATACGGCGGGGCTCAGTGCCCAGGAATATGAAGCGACCGGTAAAGCGGCCGCCGAGATCCAAAACGTCTACATGTCAGTCTGTCGTCTTGTCGACATGTCGAAACAAGGAGTTGCCTATGGCAAAAGCTGACCTGCTGCAAGCAATGCGTGAAAAGGCCAATTCTGTGACAGAAGCCGTATCCACTTCCTCAAGACAGGTTAAAAGCGGGGCGGGGCAGGAGGCGCATCCTCCTAGCCGCGCTGGCAAGCGCCAGGTGGCCGCCTATTTCCCTGTGCCTGTTCAGAGGCAACTCAAGCTATTGACGGTCGAGAATGACACGACTGTGCAGAACCTTCTTGCCGAGGCTCTAAACGATCTCTTCGCCAAATACGGTAAACCCGAGATCGCTCCGCCGGCATAGCTGGGGGAATTAAGCTGGCCTGTTGGACAAACGCAATGCAACTCTAGCTGTGATTACGGTGGAGAAAGAGACGATGAGCAAAGACGGATTGTCTCCGGTCGGAGAGATCGCCGCGGACATGGGTTTGGTGCGGCGCTCGCGTACGCCTCAGGCGCGGCATCACTTCACCTTGGCGGACCAGGCTGTGGCGCTGGTCGAGGCCAGTGAAGCGGACTCCGACATGGGCTTCATGGCGCGATTGATGGCGCTGTGCAGCCTGCCGCGCACCAACCCCGGCAACCGGCTTCAGTACACGCGCGTCAATGGTCCGTATAAGCTCATCATGATTGCCGGTGGCGACAATAAGCTTCCCTTCGGCAATTTGCCGCGCCTCTTGCTGGCCTGGGTCTGCACCGAAGCAGTGCGGACCCAGAGCCGGGTGCTGGTCTTAGGAACATCACTTTCAGAGTTCATGCGGAAGCTCGGCGTGTTCGGTAGTGACAGCGGCGGCAGCCGCGGCGATCGGACACGCTTGCGTAATCAGATGAAGCGGCTCTTTCACGCCAGTGTCCAACTGATTCACGAGGACAAGCAGGGAATAATGAGCGTGAGTTCGTTTGTTGCTGACCGCACCGAGCTCTGGTGGGACCCCAAGCGACCCGACGAGGCTGTGCTGTGGGAAAGCAAGATTGAATTGGGCGAGAAGTTCTTCAACGAGATTATCAACCGCCCTGTGCCAATGGACATGAACATCCTCAAGGCCCTCAAGCGATCTTCGGTGGGACTCGACCTTTATCAGTGGCTTACCTACCGCACCTTCTCGCTCCAGAGCCCACTGCGGCTCTCCTGGCGCCAGTTGTACCGCCAGTTCGGAGCGGATCCGGCCAAGGAGAGTAATAAACTCACAGTTAATGATTTTCGCAAGGACTGCCTCCGGGAGTTGAAGAAGATCAAGACTGCCTGGCCGGATCTGAACTACTCGACGGCCACAGGCGTACTGGTCCTCTTGCCGTCCAAACCCACCATCAAGCCTACGCGCCTGCAGGTCGTTAAATAGCCTCTGGGACACCTCTACAGGTCCGAGGGGGTAGCTTGTGGGACTGAGGGTACTGACCAGATTCGTTCAGAAACACACGCTAAGCGTCCGCCCAGAGCCCACGGGTTCTCATGAAGCTGTAGAGGGCCGTACGGGAGGCGCCGGTGTTCTTGGCGATGGAGGTGAGGGAGACGCCGAGTTGGAGGAAGTGACGGATCTGGTCCTGCTTGCCGTCGTGTTTCCGGTCGAACTGAAGACCGGTTCGCTGGCGGCCATAGAGTCCTCCAAGCTACGCTACGTACCACCTGCACGCTAATATGATTCCCATTATTTGTGGTGAGCCGTTTATGCTGACACCACCGAACCCGTTCAACGCTTGGCCGGTGCCAACAGGAGGGTAGACCATGACCAAGATCCGCACCTGCATCACGATCGCCATGGTGCTTTTCGCCACGAATCTTCTCGTCGCAGAAAAGGAGGCTGAGCAGCCGGACAGGTTCCTGCTGCTGGCCACCAGCCGGACCGGAACCATGCAAAAGGAACTCAACGAAGCCGGTGCGCGGGGCTACCGCTTGGTCGGCACGCAAGGAGGCGCGACTGCTTTTGCCGGCAACGAAGTCGTCGTCATCATGACGCTGGACCCCGAGGGCCGGCGCTACCGCTACCTATTGCTCGCGACCAGCCGGACCGGCACGATGCAAAAGGAAATGAACGAAGCGCCGCCGGAGTACGAGTACGCCGGGATGACCGTATTCAAGTCCAGGTTCGGTGGAAGCGAGACCGCGGTGATCCTTCAAGCCGAGGCCAAGGACGAGTGACCAATATTCTCCTGGCCTTGGCGATTCAGCATGCTGTACACCCGAACCGATCCAGGCGCCTAAGAGCTTCGAGCGAACCTGTACCGGATGGCGAGACGATCGGGTCGGGCTAGGTGAGCAGAATTGCAAACACTGCGGGACGGTGTCGCCGACACAGTTCCGCACTTGGCAGTCGCAAGGGTTTACGACGACTCGTTTCGCCTGGGCGCAAAGAGGGTCTCGTGCCGATCCGGGAGTGTGAATGGGACATTGGGGGTGGATTCACAAATGGCGCCCCCGGCGATTCACATATCCGCCTTCCCCGATCTTATTTTCCTCAATAGGGTCCTGACCAGATTCGCGCACGATTTGAGGACGTGATTCACCCACAAGATACAGTTGATCTTGATAGGTTCTCCCCGCTGAAACACCCCTACTTAAAAAGCACTTGCTCCGCTGAAACACCCCTACACAGTGCCAAACTCTCCGCTGAAACACCCCTACACCAAGTAGTTAAACCTCATGTACAGAAACAACAAATAGTAGAAACAAAATTCCTTGTGGAAATCTCCTCGGCAAGAAAACCTTCAAAATCAGTACGCTCTCGGCTCTGCCGAAGCGCACCTGAAAAAATCCTCCTGTTGAGGTGCTGGAAGTCTGCAATTTGAGGGCCACTTCCGCAGCGTAGAGTAGCGGCCGAAGCTGTACGGAACAGCGCCTGGCGGCGCTGGAGAAGGCAACCTGGGCGAGGGTCCTGCCGCTCGCAGGTCTGCGAGGCCCTTAAACCACGATCGCGATCTCGCCGGCGAAAAAAGTCGCGCCAGGATCCCCGTAGAGGCGGTTTCAGAAATCGACTGGACTCTCAGCACCTCCGGATTCGAGGGCGACGCGGCCCGGCAGAGCTTATAATCCGAGCATGGCTGATGGAGAAGGGGAGCACGCCGCGAAGGCCGATCCGCGCAGTCTGTACGACCGGGACGGCTTCAGCTGGGGGTTGCAGCAGGCGAAGGCGCTTCGGCAGCGCGACCTGGAGGCCATCGATTGGGAGAACGTAGCCGAGGAGATCGAGAGCTACAACCGCCAGCAACGCTCCCGCTGGCGGTCGCATTGCCAATGGGCCATCGAACTGTTGCTGGTCATCCAGCACAGCGTGGACACGAACCGAGTGGATCTGCAGCGCTGGCTCAGGGAACTGGCGCTGTGCCGTTGCGAAATGGCCGAGGTGATCGAGGACAACCCCGGACTCAAAGAGCACTTCTGTAACATGCTGCAGCGTGCCTGGGACCACGCCCGCGAGCTGGCCGTCAGCCAGTTGGAGTTGCGCGACAGCGACTCTTTTCCCGTCCCGAAAGGCCGGCGGCGGTATTGGGAGGGGATCCTTCCCCGTCAATGCCCCTACAGCTTGACCGAAATCGCCGGTTATGACCCCTTGGTTGATGCTTTCGACCGGCTTGAAGCGGACGCGCTGCCCAAGCACGTCGAGCAGATGATCGAGCGGCAGTTCGAGGACCTCGCGCAGCGTGCCTGAGCAAGCCCGTTTGTAGGCCGATCCGATTGGAAGCTCAACAGGCGCCTCTTTGTGAAGTGTGGTTCCTTGCAGTAACACTGACGGCCAGGTCCGGGCCACCCTTGCCCGGACTTGGCCGTGGCGGGCGGTGTCGAGGTCTGGAATCAGAGCAGGGAAGTACTACCGATGCAGATCACCTGGCAGGAGCACACTGCAGAGGACGGTGAGCCCGTATTGGCGCCCGTCATTCCTCCTACCGCCACGGTGGATGAGATCGAGGTGATCGTAGCCATAGAGGGCGCGGGGGTCATGACCGACGAGCAGGCCGCTCGCATCGAACAGCACTTCAGCGAGGGAGTCACTCGGGATGGAATCAGCCGCTGACTCGGGTACCCAGGAAGAGCACGCACCAAAGCCTCCGCGCCTGTCGGTAGAGTTGCGGCGCACCCTGCTAAGGTCTGCGCTTGGGCGCGAGGAAACCCCAATTTCCCAATCCCCAGTTCGGGAACAGTGAGATGATTACAGCCAATGACAGAGAGGAGTTGAGATGACAAAATCCTGTGCTTTGCTGCTTTCTGTTACCCTGCTGGCCGCCCCTACAGGTCATGCAAAGGACGTCATCGTGCGGGCTGACTGGCAAAAGGCCCGTGCGATGCTGACTCAGGGTGAGTATCGCCCCAGGATCGCGATAGAGCTGAAGTCGCCCAAGCGGGTCACGCTGATTCAGGATCGCGGGAAGTTGCACCCCAGGAACCGTAAAGAGGTTGAGCTGAAGCCATCCAAATGGGTGAAGGGGAAATTCATCGAGGCCACCGCGGCAGGCCTACAGGTCTTGTTCCGGGGACACGAGATCAGTTATACGCGGGAAGAAATCCGCAGGATCCGGTTGATCCACCGCACCAAGAATCGCCGAATCGGCTTGTTGATAGGCATCCCGGTCGGAATCGGGGTCGGCCTCGGCTCTGGTAAAGCGTATTGCAGCGCGGGTGATAGGTGTGGCGGCGTTGCGGGCTTGATGTTTCTTGTCGGCATACCAATGGCAGTGGCCTATGTATTTCACAAGCTCGATAGAAGGGGTCGGGGCGACCACGGGGACGTGATCGTAGTGTTGGACGAGATCACGGCGAACAAGCCACCGGTCCCGTCGCAGATCCGATAGATTCCTCTTCCCGCTCTGATTTGCCGGAGTCTCCGTGGAGCAAGGGTGTGCTCCACACGAGGTAGCGCCTAGCGGCGCTGGCAAAGGCAACCAGGTCGCGTCCGTAGCAGCTCGCAGGCCTGGAGAGCGGTCGAACCAACCTGCGATCCCTCGAAACACCGATCGCGAACGCGCCGGCGAAAAAAGTCGTGCCAGGAGCCCGCTGGAGGCGTTTTCAGATCGAGGGTGGACCCCCCCACCCCGGAATTCTAGGTCTTGAGACATCTTTCGGTTGCGGCCGAATCGGTCACTTGCAGCACAATTGACCAAGCACGGATCCGTCCAGGTCGAGGCCGCGCCCCCGCAGCGGTCGCTGCCTACAGCAAACCGCTTGAGATGCGGTGGACGAAGAGCAGAAGGGCGGTCAGGGTCGCCAGGACGGGCACGCACATCATGACAAGCAATAGACGATCTTCGCGGTAACAGTAGGCGCAGGTTCGGATGAAGTCTTGAAGCAGCCCCGGCTTGATCCTGCGGGGATGGTCGCTTGCCGCGGCGCTGGCGGAGGCGCTGGGAGAGGCAGAGGCTTCCAGGGCGTCGAGTTTCTCCAGGGCTTCGATCGCGGCGTCGTGAATCGTCTGGTCGGTTCGATCTTCGAGATGGGTGGAGGCCTTGACGGACCCGACGAGCTCGTATTGCCGCAAGAGGGACGAAAAGTGTTTGTCCGCAGGAGGGCGGGACGGGCTGAGTCGTCGCGCAACCTGATCGGCCCTCGGGAAGGCCTCGAGTTCGGAGACCCCGGTTTGCTTCTGGATGATGTGAGTGACGCCGGCGAAAATCTCACCAGCGGAGAGCTCGACAAGTGTCATGGGCGGTTTTCCTTGGAGGGCTTTCCGGAGTGGCGGACCAGGACGCGGCGTTCGGAGCGTTCGAGGACCTCGAGCACGGTAGTGGTCCAGGAGGCGCCGACGCTGGTGCGAACGGCGATCGGGACGCCAACCAGGTTGTGGGGCAGGGAAGCGGTCTTGCCGCGGAAGATGGCCCCCCAGGAGTCATCGGGGAGCAGGGAGGGTTTCCAGCCGGGGATGGGGTCGGGGGAAGGGAACTCACGATCGAGGGCTTCGGAGATGACGCGGCGCAGCCAGGCTGAGATGTTGACATCGCGTTCTTCACGCAGGTGCGCCAGCCGCTGCCGCAACTCGGGATCGACGCGGCACTGGATGTATTCGTAACGTTGCACTACATGACATGATACTTCACTGGTCAGCGGCGAGACCTGGCGTCCCGCCGCGCTAAAAAACACGGCACAACGGCCCTGTGAGAGATCGTTGTACCGCCTTCGAGCAGGGATCGAGAGGGCAGGGAAGAACCTCCACGGGACGGGCAGCAAGGCCGGACCGCAAATCCTGCACCCCAAGGAGCTTTCAGATGGGAACGGCAGCTGAGTTGAGGAAGCGACCCTGTGCGGTCGGATCACCCAGCAACTGTCCCCGGATCAAATCTGCGATCTGTACCGTGTGCGGGGAACACCGCCGTCGCCCGATCGACCCCCTCGCTACAACGGCGCGCCCGGGCAGGACGTCACCGCGTGCCGGGTTGAGGAGCACGGCGCCCACGCGATCGTCCGGCTGCGGTGGGGATTGGTTTCCTCCTGGGCGCGAGCCGCCGCCGGCTCGATGTCAAGCAGTTGCACCGGTAGCTTGAACAGTTCGGCATGGACTGCGTGCCAGAAGGCTTCCGCTCATCGTTCCGGGACTGAGCGGCCGAGGAGCCGGAGCACCGGCGGGAGGTCATCGAGGCGGTGCTGGCGCACATGGTCCAGAATCCGTTCGAGGCGTCCTACACACGATTGGCCCGCTCGAGTGTCGAGTATCTGGACGGCCCCGTCGACGACTCAAGGCAACGCTGATGCGCCAGCGACGGCCGGCCGGGCCGATGCGCTCCTGGTAGGTGATCTCGATGGTCTGGTACTTGCGAAGCGCCGGCGAGATGCGAGGTGCTATGCTAGCGGGCGACGCAGCGGGCCGCGGCAACCGGGCCAGGAATCGACGGCACGTCTCCCCACTTTCGCGAGTGGTGGGCCGTGCCGCACCAAACCCCCTTTGCAAGATGGGTTTTCCCAGTGGGAAAACGACTTGCAGGGGGCATCCCCCTGGCCCCCCGGACACGCCGTCCGCAGCGCGCACAGCATGGCGCGACCCAAGCTCACCCCCGACCACCTTCGCACCCACCGCATCCAGGTCTACCTGAGCCACTCCGAGCTGCGCACCCTCCGCTCGAATGCCGCCGCCTGGCAGATGAGCTTGCCCGCCTACCTTCGCGGCGCGGCCCTGCACCTGCGGTACCGAGACTCACCGCCCCGCCGCCTTGGCGAGGAAGAGTTCCAGCACCTGTCGCGGCTCGGGGCGAACGTCAACCAGATCGCGAGGGCGCTCAACCAGGGCAAGGAAGCGCCGCCCCTCAGCCGCGAAGATCTGCAGCAACTCCGCGAACTGCTCAGTTCCCTGATGCCTGAATCGGACGACTCATGATCCCGGTGGTGCACCGCTCCGGCAAGAGCTTCCGCAGCGCGTCGGAGTACTGCCTGGGCGACAAGGTACCGGAACTGAAAAAGGACGAGGGAGAGGAGCGAAGGAAGCGCCAGGAGGGCGACCCGAGCTGGTCCAAGGAGATCATGAGCGATCGCGTCGCCTGGACGCAGACGCTGAACCTTCCCACCGACAACCCCTACCAGGCCACCCGCATGATGGCCGCGACCGTCGGCTACGCCCCCGCGCTGAAGCAGCGAGCCGGCGTGAAGGACGGCGGCCGCCAGCTCGAGAAGCCGGTCTGCCACTATTCGCTTTCCTGGAAGGAGGGGGAGCGACCCAGCCGCCCCGAGATGCTCGAGGCGGTCCGGTCGAGCCTCGAGACGCTCCGCTTGGAGGATCGCCAGGCGCTTGTCGTCGCTCATTGCGACACCAGGAGCGCCCACGTACATGTCATCGCCAACCGCGTATCGTGGGAGGACGGCCGCTCCGCCAATCTCGGGCGAAGCCATCGCGTACTCTCACGATGGGCCGAGAACTACGAGCGGTCTCGAAGCGATATCCAGTGCCTCGATCGAGTTGATCGCAACGCCCGCCGCGCGGATGGCGAGATCGTCTTCGCCAAGAAGACCCCCTCGAAAGCCACCTACTACCGCGATCCCTACCAGGATCGCCTGGGCCGCCTGCGTTACGAAGACGGCGGCACGCCCCAGGAGCAGTCCGAGATCGAGAGGCTCCGGGCGGCCGAGCAGAGAAACTTTGAGCGTTGCCGATCTTCGAATCAGGAGCGCCGCGCGGAGATCGACCGCAGCCACAAACAGCAATGGCGCGAGCTGTACCAGCTGCAAGACAAGGAGCGAGAGCAGCTTGAAGCGAGGCTGGAAAAAGCCCCCGATCGGGAGCGTCAGGGATACGATCCGAAAGGTGAGCTCGAGGAGCTGGCCCGGCGCCATAAACAGGAGCGCGGCGATCTCGGTCGGCGGCATGCTCGCACCCGGGAGCAGCTCAGGAATCTATACGCGACCGAGTACGTGCAGGGACTTGCCACGCAAAGCGGATCGCTGACGGCTCGCATCGGATCCGATCAAGCCATCAGCGCCGCGAAGCAAGCGGTCTGCGCGGCCCTGAAGAACGAAATCGGCCGCAGCGGCGGCGGGGGAGGAGGATCGCCGGTCCCCCCATCGATGAAGAACATCCTCAAGGGCCTCGGCGACGAGGAGGAAGAGCATGAACACTCATTGGGCCGGTAGACCCGCCCCGAGCGCGGTTTTTGACGGCAGGCGCCTTCTCTCACGCCGCCATAGCGCAATGGAAGAAGTTCGCTTTACGCTGCCTGAGTAACCACCGGGTTTCCGCTAGAGTCCAGGT
This sequence comes from Caldilineaceae bacterium, assembly GCA_028819675.1. Next base: position 13,574 of record JAPPKT010000323.1, read on the forward strand.
CCGTGCGGGTGGTCACGTAAACCAGTGCTGTATTGTATGCTGCGGGGATCACGGGTATGGCGCGACGACGGTCAGGGAAGCGAGAGGGCGCGACAGAGGCTACCCCGAATGGAGGGGCCACCATCGGCCACGAGGCCGAACTGTGGGCGATGGCCGACGCCCTTCGCGGCTCGATGGACGCCGCTGAGTACAAGCACGTTGTTCTCGGCCTGATTTTCCTCAAGTACATCTCCGACGCCTTCGAAGAGCGCCGTGCGGCAGTGCTCGCCGAGTGGGGCGAGGCCGCCGCTGAGGACCGGGACGAGTACATTGCTGAGAACGTCTTCTGGGTCCCTACGGAGGCCCGCTGGTCTCATCTGCGGGTGCAGGCGCGGCAGCCGACTGTCGGCCTGACCGTCGATCAGGCCATGACGGCCATCGAGCGGGACAACCCCGCGCTCAAGGACGTGCTGCCTCGGGACTACGCCCGGCCCGCACTCGACAAACGACGGCTCGGTCAGTTGATCGACCTCGTCAGCAACATCCAGGTGGGCGATAAAGACGCCCGTTCCCGCGACGTGCTCGGCCGTGTCTACGAGTACTTCCTGTCGCAGTTCGCGAGTGCGGAGGGCAAGAAGGGCGGCGAGTTCTACACGCCGCGTTGCGTCGTCAAGGTGCTGGTCGAGATGCTGGAGCCGTACCGGGGCCGGGTCTACGACCCGTGCTGCGGCTCGTCGGGCATGTTCGTGCAGTCGATCAAGTTCGTGCGCGCCCATGCGAGCGGCAACGGGAACGGCGGAATGGCCAGGGCGGACATCAGCATCTACGGCCAGGAGTCGAACTACACGACATGGCGGCTGGCGAAGATGAACCTTGCCATCCGGGGCATCGAGGGGCAGATCGCCCATGGCGACAGCTTCCACAATGACCGTCACCCGGACCTGAAGGCCGACTACATCCTCGCCAATCCGCCGTTCAACGTCTCGGACTGGGGCGGCGAGCGGCTGACCGACGACAAGCGCTGGCGCTACGGCGTTCCGCCGAAGGGCAACGCCAACTTCGCGTGGGTGCAGCACATGGTCCACCATCTGGCGCCCGCAGGCGTCGCGGGGTTCGTGCTCGCCAACGGGTCGATGTCGTCGAGCCAGTCGGGCGAGGGCGAGAT
>JAPPKT010000086.1 GCA_028819675.1 Caldilineaceae bacterium
ACCACCACACCAGGTATCGCTACGACTCCGAAGTCAGGGAGAGTACGATGGAAGTCCGTATGCAGCCCCGCACCGACCGTCAACAGAGGTGCTTGAACTTTCTGTTGGAGGTGTGGCCGCATGCACACGTGTTGGCAACGAGCGACTGCATGCAGAATGCCATTCACTATTTCGATATTCCCAGACGCCACTCCGAGCTGCTCCTGCGCGCCCAGGCACTTGTCCTGGTGCAGGACCCTGATCCATTGCCTGAGAGCCGAGAGGTGTCGACCTGGACGGAGTTGGAGAATGTTGCCGCGACCGGTCAGCACTGGGACTGGCTGACGCCCAGCAGCTACGCGCGCCCGACCGCTCTATTGTCCAGTTTTGCGGAAGAGATCAGCTTCGGCAGGGCCAAGGACCCCATCCATGCTCTAATTGACCTCAACAAGAAGATTCACGACGCAATTGAGTATACGCCGAAGAGTACAGCAGTTGACTCCCCCATCGACACGGCCCTGGAGAATCGTCGCGGGGTCTGCCAGGATTTTTCTCACATCATGATTGCGCTGCTTCGCAGGGAGGGTATTCCCGCTCGATACGTCAGTGGCTATATTTTCCAAGATCCTGAAAGAAAGGAAGAAAAAGACATTTCCGGGGCTTCACACGCTTGGGTAGAGGCATTCCTTCCCGTGACCGGTTGGATAGGCTTTGACCCTACAAACAACTCATTTGTCAGCGACAACCACATCCGTATAGCAGTCGGCCGGGACTATGCGGACGTCCCTCCTACCAGGGGGACTTACAAGGGAAATGCCCGAAGCGAGCTGACGGTTGGCGTGCATATCTCTGAGACCGAAGATGAGGATATCCCTCACGATCTACTCGACAACGGGCACATTACAATCAGAGAGTTTGCCGAAGCTGAAAGCAGCACGAGGCTGCGAATCGACCAGGAACAGCAACAACAGCAATAGGCTCGGATAAAGAAAAAGGGCCGTTCGCGAGCGAACCGACCCTATTCTGGCGAGATATTCGTTTTTCGTAACTTCAGGGCGTCTTCTCTCGAAAACGGCCCTACTGTATCACAGACTTAGGCGTCGGCACCAGACGCATGACCTTGATGGTCTCGCGATTGAGCATGTCAGGAATCTTCGGTGCAATATCGTTCAGCCAGCCATCGGACTGGTATACGGCCTCGTAAAGGGCCTCTCTGTCGGCCTCGTCCTTGAAGCGGCGCAACCACACGTAGCAGTTCTCATCTTCCTCGTCAATAAAAGACCCGGCAACAACCATGCCTTTCGACACTTGGAAAGGTATAATCACGTTTTCCATGTACACAACCCAATCGTCGCGTTTGCCGGGGTGACACTCGTAAATCCTGTACTCGTACAACATCGGTTTATCTCCTCGTTGTTTTGAATCCGGCTCTCTCAGTCGGCCGGAATTGGCTCCGGCTGGGACTGGGTAAGAAGCCGCATCGGTCTGTCTCCCTCGACTTCAAATCGGGAAAATGTCGGTAGATGATCCACATTGGCAGCGAACATTTGATTGACCATCTCACGGATTTCAGCCATCGAAAGCACTGCGGTTGTCAGGGGATCGTGAAGAATCGCCTGGAAGATTTTTCGTGGATCGCCTTCGATAATCCCTTCTACTGCCAGTTCCTCAATCTGAGAGCTCAGGCCCGTTAACATGGCTACCGAAGCCGGCAGCGGTCCGACTCTAACGCTTTCCAATCCTCTCTTGCTTGCCCACACTGGAATCTCGACACAAGCTTCCACAGGCAGATTGTCGACCAGCGGTGTCGAGCCGTCTCCATTGGGCATGTTGCCGTTGAATTGGAACGGTTCCCCTCCTTCAAGCGCGTTAATTATATAGGCTGCGTACTCGTATCCGCGCGTCAGGTTCAGCGGCGCCGGGTCGTCGAGCCAGACGCGGATCTGCTCTTCCCAGTCATCTTCACGTGCAGAATAGTGTTTCAGGACATAAGCGTATTCGCCTGGGTTCCAGCCGGTACCATGCGTGCAGTACTTTTCGATCAAGTCTGGCCGCTTTCGGAACCAGGGGTTGTACTCCGAGTGATGGCCGCTGGACTCGGTGGGGTAGTAGTCAAGGTGCAAAAACATTTCGTTGCGCACCTGCTCTTCGTTGTAGACCTCGGGCCTTTCTGTAATCGCCTTGCGGATCAGCGGGTAGGCGTCTTCGCCATTCCACTCATACTTCAGATACCAGGCCATGTGGTTTATGCCGGCACAGGTGTAAGTGATCTCGTCAGGCGGCGCCCCGATCCAGCGAGCAAGCATTGTTGCGGTGCCCTGCACGCTATGGCAGAGGCCGGTGGCGACGATACTGGTCTCCTTTTGAATCGCACGGCAGTTGATCACCATCGGGTTGGTATAGTTGAGCATGACGGCGTCGGGGCACAGTCGCTCCATGTCTCGAGCAATGTCTACCATCACAGGTGTGGTGCGCATGGAGCGAAAAATCCCGGAAGGGCCGCGAGTGTCGCCGATATTCGTGTCGATCCCGTACCGCTTGGGAATCTCGATGTCTGTCCGCCAAACGTCGGTCTGGCCGACGAGGATGGTGACGATCACGTAGTCCGCGCCGTCTAACGCTTCTTCCCGGCTAAGGGTTGTCTCAACCGTAGCGGGATAGTTCCCTTCGCGAACAATGCGTTGCACTGCCTGCTCGATATAGCCCAGCTTCAAGGGATCGATATCCATCAAGCAGATGGTGGAGTCCTCAAGACGAGGAAACGTCAGTACATCTTTGACCAGCTTTCGAGTGAAGCCAAAGCTGCCGGCTCCGATGAATGTTACTTTCGGCAAGGGATTACCTCCTCTTGAGAACGGATCAGAGTCGGGAACTGAGCCCGGTCTGAGTTGTTCAGAATGACAGGTTTCGGCACTACCCCAGAATGGCGCCGGCCCTGCGGGCCAGTGGATTCCTCTGCTGCAAGATCATAGCACACGGTCGTGGCTTTGTATTCTCAACAGCGCGACTATACCCGCAGGATTCGTCCAAAGAACGGCACGGGGGAACGACGTGCACGAAGCGCATTGACAATTCCGGCAACCCAAGCGACGACCACTGCCAGGTAAACGGCGACTACAAGTGCGAACACATAGGCTGCGACGACACCGCCGAAGGGCAACAGGGAGATGAGCCACGAGAACAGAACCCAGACTGCGGGGGCCAGAATCAGTGCCGCGACGATTGATAGTGACTGCATCGCGTGGAACCTCGAAAATGAATCGTCTTTCCGCAACACCAGGATGAAGGCGGGCCCGAGGACGGGCAACAGATAGGCCAACAGGGCTGCGTCGACGTTTAAACCGCTCCTTGACGATTCGTTCGCGGTCATTCTCGCTCTCCAATCCCTTGCAGTGCCAGCTCGCGGGCGAAGTGACAGCTGGCAAAGTGTCCCGGTTCAATCTCTTCCAGGTGGGGCTCCTCTTGGGTACACTGGTCCTGCGCATAGAGGCAACGGGGATGAAACACACACCCGGAGGGCGGATTGGCTGGACTGGGTATATCGCCTTCGAGAATTATCCGATTCAGCTTTATGTCAGGGTCCGCAGGAGGAATGGCCGAAACCAGCGCCTCAGTATAGGGGTGAAGCGGTCGTCGGAGAAGCCTCTCTGAATCGGCGACTTCCACCAGCCGGCCGACGTACATGACGGCAATGCGGTCGCACATGTGCTCGACAACCGAAAGGTCGTGGGCGATGAAGAGATAAGTCAGTCCCAGTTCGTCCTTCAACTCCTGAAGGAGGTTCAACACCTGGGCCTGAATCGACACATCCAAGGCCGAGACCGGTTCGTCAGCAATGATCAGGCGCGGCCTGAGCGCCAGCGTACGGGCTAGGCCAATCCTCTGACGCTGTCCGCCTGAAAACTCATGTGGATAGCGGCGCATATAGTTCGGATCCAGCCCGACCGACGTCATCAGCTCTGAGACCCTGTCCTCCAACTGTCGGCCGGAGGCCTCCTTATGGATGATGAGCGGCTCTCCTATGAGGTCTTTCACAGTCAATCGCGGATTCAGCGAACTGAAGGGATCCTGGAAGATCATGCGCATTTCTTTGCGCAGCGGCTTCATTTCAGCCTGGTCGATATTGGCGATATCGAGGCGCTCGCCTTCGGCAGAGGTGTACCAGATCTCGCCGTCCGTCGGATCGTAAAGCCGTAGCACAGACCGCCCGACTGTGGTCTTGCCGGAGCCGCTTTCTCCAACGAGCCCCAAGGCTTCGTTGCGGCTTATTGCGAAACTTACGCCGTCAACGGCCTTGACGTGCCCGACAATTCGCTGCAGGAAACCCTGACGAATGGGAAACCACTGCTTCAGGCCGTTGACTTCAAGAAGAGCTTCTTCCATTGTTCGTATTTGCTCTAGCGATTTTCGTTGGCGTCAGCTTCAATCTGGAGTTCATCCACAGCCAGCAGGATATCCGGATCAGTCCAGCCCTTCCATTCCTGTAGTTGCTGAAATGCCCTTCGATAGATGAGCTGCACTTCTATGTTGATGTCGTCGTTCCCCAGACCGCTGTCATCACCGGGCAGGGCAAAGCGGAAACTACCCGCCCTTGAGGACAGTGCCGGAATACGCGTATCTTCGACCAGTTCCACCAGCCGCCAGTGGGAAAAGGTTGGTTCTTCCCCGGTCAAAGTATCCCGCAGGATCTTAGCATACGCCTGGCCGGCAAATCCGGCCACGTCACCTGCCCATTTGGGGAGCAACTCACCTTCGACTAATGACAGTTCTCCACCGTTTCCGTCGGTAGCCCGCACAACCAAGAGCACCTGTCGCAGCGGCGACCCGGTGGGATAGTGGTGGCCCGCCCCCGTATTGCTTACAACAGTGTTTACAACGATTTCGGCATCTTCGATTTCGGCACTGCTTTCGAGAGAGATCGCGCTTCTCAGGAACTGTTCGTCGGACGCGCCGGGCATCTGGTGGGAGTGTATCTGGTCGAGTTCACGAAATAGTCCACCCTTTTCGGGGTACACGAAATAGCTGCGCTGCGACTGCTCGGCCAGCTTTCCGAGGCCGGCCGGCAACGTGCGTCCGCTCGTCTTTTCCAGCCACGCCGCCGTCTGCACCAGGGACTCCATGCGGGATGTAAGACGAGGGGCTTCAGGCATGTGACAGTTTTGGCAGGTCTGCCCTGTATCGGGATCACTGTATGGACTCTCCAGCCATTCCCCGTATGAGTTGTAAATTTCAGTCGTGTCGTTGACGCCGAAGTGACAGGCGGCGCAGAATGCGCTCTCGCGATGCAACTGATTGAAGCTGTCTTTCGGTCGGGAAACATCATCGACCGTCCCCATCAGTAGGTCTTCTCCCGATTTGGGCCGGTATAGCGTAAGTGAAAGTATGCCAGGCATAGCGGGATCGGGCAGCACGGTGTCGGTATAGAAGTTCACGGCACCAATCTTGTGGCAGAAATCACATGAGATCCCTTCAGCGGCCACACCTACTGCTTCATTTGGGCTTACGCCGTCCGGCAATTCGTCGCTGGCGTCGCTCGTCTCCTGCATATGGCAGCCATTCCACCCGCAGCTGTTGTCGGCATCCAGTTTCGAAGCCATAGGCGTGTGGCAGGCCGCGCAATTTCCGTCCCGTTTGGGAAAGTCTACCTTGAAGCCCGGCCCAAAGTAGGGATCGTCTGGGTCACGCGTACGGGGCAGACCTGTATCGTAATTGCTGTTGCGGCTGCGGTTGCCTTCAATGTCAGTGCCATTGTACATTGTCAGAAAGCGGGCGTTCACCGCTGACTGGCTGTGGGCATCGAGCCGCCACTCTGTGTAAGATGGATGGCACTCACCACAGTTTTCGGACGGTTCCCAGTCGTAGACGGCGTTGTCAACGCGGTTGTGGGGATGCAGCTCGATACTGACTTCCTCTTCGCCGCCGCTCGCCTCAGTCCAACCGAAGATGTAGCCTTCCGCCCACGCCACCAGTGTCACGCTTTCGGCGGTGGAAACACCGTCGATCGTAAATCCCCCTCTTTCATCCGTGTAAGTATGGTTTGCGGTCGTCTGCACGCGGACCAGTGCGCCAGTAACCGGTCCGCTTGCGTCGGTAACGGTGCCGCTGACAGATGCTGTAGGGGGTTGGGGCCAAGCAAATACGGCGACAACGGTACCAAAGGTCAGAAGGACGAGGATGAGGAAGATGAGCACGATGGGCCGAGCCCAGGCTCGAAGCACCACGGCCAATGCGTTGCCACCGACCTGAAGAGACCTTCGCCTGCCCAACGCCGTTCTCCGTCCCAATCTCAGACAATCGAATATGGGTCGGCCGCATCTCGCAGGCCGTCTCCCAGAAAGTTGAATCCCAGCACGGCGACGATGATAAAGACGACAGGCGTCATGATCCAGGTGTGCGTGCCGAGCGTTTGCAGGTTCTGCGCGTCCCGCATCAGGAAGCCCCAACTCACAAGCGGCTCCTGGATCCCGATGCCCAGGAAGCTGAGAAACGCCTCCGCAAGAATTATCTGAGGGATTGTAAGAGTGAGCACGACGATTATGTGGCTGATTGAATTGGGGAAAAGGTGTAGAAAGATGATGCGAGCGTCTGAGGCGCCCATTTCTTTGGCAGCCAGTATGAAATCAGTCTCCCGGAAGGCCAGTACCTTGCCACGCACTTCGCGGGCCAACAGGGTCCATGAGAGCAGAGAAAAGATGATCACCATGATGATGAAGACCTGCAACGAGTCCCACGTACGCGGGATGATCGCAGCCAGTGCCAGCCAAAGCGGGAGCTGCGGAAATGAGGCTACAAACTCCACGAATCGCTGGATGACGTTATCGATCACGCCTCCATAGTAGCCGGATACGATACCGACAACCGCGCCGACTACGATACTGACGATTGTCGCAAACAGGCTCAACGACAGTGAAATACGCCCTGCAGCACAGGCACGGCCCCAGAGGTCCCTACCCTGTTTTTCCGTTCCAAGCAAATGGATCTTGCCTCCCTCGCCCACGCCAAAGAGATGGTAGCGCGTTGGGAACAGGCCAAGGATTTTCCATTCCCAGCTCTTTACCATGAACTGTATGTCAAATCGCTGCTCTGGGTCGTCCTCCCAGAGTGGCTCAAACGTCTTGGGATCGATAGTCACGACTTGATTGTAAATGAAGGGACGGAGATGAAACTTGCCCTCGGCATCGATCAGACGGATTCGAGTGGGCGGGATAAAGCTGTCTTGCAGATTGGCGTCGGTAGGATCAACAGGGGCAAAGAACTCGGCAAAAATCGCTAGAATTATCAGCGACAACACCATAAGCCCGCCGGCGATGGCCGGTCGGCTCTTTCTGAACCGCTGCCATACCAGTTGGAAGTATGATTCGTGCTGCTCTTCTTCCAAGTCCACCGATTGGAGCGTGGTATCGGCGCTAGCCCCATTCTGCGATGATTCCATAGTCAGGTCAGTAGTGAATTAAGATAGTTCATGAAACCGAAGGCGATTTGAGGCTGGCAGGGCCGAGCCCTCATAGGCTCGTTTGCTTCGCCACTCTCTCTTCCTGAGTAGCTTCAGTACGCCAAAGGGAATCCAGCTTGCAACCTACGAAAACCGTACACGTGGATCCAGCACAGCGAGTGAGATGTCGGCGATCAGATTTCCCGCCACCAGCAGCACGCCATAGATCAGCAGGCAACTCGCGGCAATATAGATGTCTTCATTGCGGAGCGAAGTCAGAAGCAGCGTCCCGATGGTCGGCAGACCCATTACGATTGACGCCTGCAACTCTCCTTGCAGCATGTAGGGAAGCACTGTCCCCTGGTACATGATGATTGGATGCAAAGCGTTCGGCACCGCATGTCGACGCATCACCTGCCCTTCAGTCAATCCTTTGGAGCGGGCCGTCGTCACGTACTGCGCGTTCAGCTCGTCCAGCATGTTGCCGCGCATTACGCGCATGTTGCGGGCCACGCCGCCAAGCCCGGCAATTACCACGACAGGCCAGATGTGTTGGAGCAAGTCGACCAGCTTGGCCCAACTTTCGCGCGCCTCGGCAACGGTGCCGAAGGCCCAGGGCACAACCACGTATTGCGGTGAGTGGAAAGCGGTAACGTGCTCCTGCTCCAAGGTGAAGACGAGAAAGAACATGATTGCAAGTGCGATCCAGAACCGAGGCAGCGCGGAAAGAATAAATGCGATAAAGGCTGCTACATTGTCTGCGACAGAGTACTGCCGCGGGGCGACAAATATGCCGGCGATGATGCCGACCGCAGTTGAAGTGAGATGGGCAAGAACTGCCAGCAACAGAGTGCGAGGCAACCGTTCAGCGATCAGCTCGCCGACGTCACGCTTGTAAGCGAAAGAAAAGCCGAAACTTCCTTTCGTCACCATGTCCCGGATCCACACATAAAACTGAATGGGGAGCGGCCTATCCAGTCCATAGCGCTGACGGAACAGATTGGCCTGCCTTTCCGCTTCGGCTTCGGTTGCGCCGCCCTGCTCGATCAGGAACGACTCGTAGCCGTCAGCATAGTCGCCCGGGGGCAACTGGATCACAATAAAGCTGACCAGCGCGATGCCCAGAACAACGGCAACCGAAACGGTAAAGCGGCGAACAATGAAACCGATCATTGGATGAATTTGGGGAGGTTTCTGGAAAGCTTTGCTGGGAGGAGTGAAGAGAAAGGAGCAAGATTGACTCTCACTCCTTTCTCCTCTCTACTCAATGCTCGAAATTTTATTCGCTCTCGTAGGTTGGAATCACGCCCGGGCGCAGTTGTTCGATCTGCTCCTCGGGGGCAACCCATACCTGCTCGGGCATCACGTTTTCCCAGGTCCAGTTGTACATGAACACGGGCATGCCGGCAGGAACGTTCTTGAAGCGCTTGGCCGCGGCCAGACCGTAACGACCGACAAAGACGCCGATGAAGTGGACATTCTCTGTCGAGATGCGGTTGTATTCGGCCATCAGATCTCTACGAATGTCGGTATTGGGCTCGATACAGAATGCCAGCGCGATGTCGACCAGCTCCTGCTCGAAGTCCAGCAGCTCACGGGGCTCTGAGCCTTCGCGGTGGAAGCTAAACTCGCGCTCGATGGGCGCCAGCTCGCGGCAGCGGGTAAAGGGGACGGCGAAGGTCTGGCTGTCGCGGTCGACTCTCATCTCCCATTCGCCAGCCTCGTTCATCTCGCGGCGAGCCGCGCTGTTCAGCGGGCGGACGTTGATCTGCACGCCCAGGTCGCCGAGCAGGGTGACAGCAGCATCACCTACCGTCTGGGTCTCTTCGGCGTCTTCACTGGTGACCAGCGCCAGGACCAGGTTCTCACCGCTGGCGAGGCGGTCGGCCGGCCAGTTCAGAATGCCGTCGCCGTCAGTGTCTTCGAAGCCAAGGTCGGCCAACAGGACGGCGGAGGCTTCAGGGTTGTGGTTGTAGTAGGCTACAGTGTTGCGATCGAAGTAGGAGGAGCCGGGGAACAGACCGCCAGCCCAACCACGCAGGAAAGGCCCGCGCAGGATTGACTGCGAAATGCCCTCGCGGTCCAATGCAAAACTGACAGCCTTTCGGAACCGAATGTCGCGGAACAGCTCGCGTACGGCAGCATCGCGATCATCCTTCACGCCCAGCGTGGTGGAAAGGTTCAGCTTGATGCTGAAACCCAAGGTCTCCGGACCCCACTCGACGTAGAAGTGCGCGTCATCTTCTTCGGCTCGCTTCAGCGTCTCGATGAAGGTGCTCGGATTCTCCAGGTTGGAGTGATCAGCTGAGCCGGCGAGCGTGCTGAGCGTTCGTCCGACGCCAGAAGGCCCTTTTTCAAAGACAACCTCATCCAGATAGGGAAGCTGGTTGCCGGCTTCGTCGACGCCCCAGTAGTAGGGGTTGCGGCGAAGAATCATCAACTCGTCGGTAATGTACTCAACAGGCACAAACTCGCCCAGCACGACTGGGGTCTTGTCCGGGGGCATGGCCGCTTCAAAGTCCACATAGTCCATCTCGCTGTTGTACTTGGGATGGAGCGGCTTCAGAATATGAGCCGGCGAGATGTGGAAGTCACCTTCGTCCATTTGGAAAAGTGACTGAACCGGGAAGGCGACCGGGAAGACGAACTTGAACGTGTAGTCGTCGATCACTTCAAGCTGCGTCATCTGATCCTCGAAGATCCAGGCAGAGGCGCCCTTCGGCGACTGAACGTTCGGGTCGACAATCATGTCTTCCCACGAGAACAGAACGTCAGCAGTGGTGAAGGGGTGACCGTCAGACCACTTGGCTCCCTCGAGAATACTCATCGTCAGCTCGTAGCCGTCTTCGCTCCATTCCCAGCTCTTTGCAAGGTAGGGCAGCGGTTCGAGCGAATCGGAGCGGCGATAGATGGGGCCGGACTTGAGCAGAGACGCATAGGCCGCCGCTTCAATGCCGAACCAACCTGCGCTCTGACCGGCGCCGCGGTTGTAACCTTCAGTCGGGCAGGCGGAGAAGTCGCGCCAGACCCCGCCGTAAACGCCGATGCCGTCGGACATGCCGCTTTCAAGAATCACGCGAGGCTCAACCGGGAGGCGCTCTTCGACCGGCGGCAGAAGGCCCTCGGCCACAAGTTCGCTCACCCATTCGGGCTCGCTGTAGGAATCCAAAGCCTTGTAGGTCAGGATCTGGTCCAAAGGTAGCTTCTCAACTTCGCGGCTACCGACGATCAGTTGTGGCTCAGGATACTCGGTCGGGGAAAGGTCTACTTCCGCCATCGCCTCTTCTGCGTCCTCTTCCGCCTCGGCAGCGGCCGGTGCGGCCTCTTCTTCTGCAGGCGCCTCTGCGGCCGCGGGTTCGCTTTCGCCGCCGCCACAGGCGTTGACCAGCATCGCTGTAACGATCAACAGCGACAGTATGAAGAAGATCGTCCTCTTTTTACTACTTGACATTAACTTGCCTCCTTGAAAAGTGTGAATAGAAAGATGCCCTTTGCGCCAGAGGTGACGCGACCAGGCAACTGAATGTTGTTCTCGGACGTGCAGGTCGGATGGGTCAGGTTCTGCGATGCTTCTTTCTCTGCAAGAACCGGCGGAACTTCCAGGTCAATCATGCAACCAGCAGGCCGCAGAATGTCCTGGCTCGTGCTCCTTGAACTCAGGAGACTGCTCCCAGCAAATCTCCATTGCGTCAGGGCACCTTTCAGCAAACGCGCAACCGCGAATCTCATCCATTGGGCTAGGTACCATTCCCGTGATTGGAACGAGACGGTTGTCCTCCTTGCGTCCCAGGACCGGTACCGAGTTGAGGAGCCCGATGGTATAGGGATGTTTCGGGTTGTGGAAGATTTCATAGACCGGTGCGTACTCCACGACGCGCCCCATATACATAACGGCCACATGATCCGCCATCTGCGATACCACGCCAAGGTTATGCGTGATCAGCACAATTGCTGAATCGAATTCGGACTGCAGTTCTCGCATCAGGTCCAGGATTTGTGCCTGAACCGTTACGTCCAACGCAGTGGTTGGCTCATCCGCGATCAGAATCGAGGGATTGCAACTCAGAGCAAGCGCAATCATTACTCGCTGTCGCATTCCTCCACTCAGCTGGTGCGGATACTCGCCGATGCGGCGATCGGGATCGGCAATGTGAACCCTGTTCAACATCTCTTCGGCCCGCTCCAGAGCCGCCCGTCTTGTCATGCTCTGGTGCAGCAGGACCGATTCCGAAATCTGCCGTCCGACGGGATGGAGTGGGTTCAGTGAAGTCATAGGCTCCTGAAAGATCATGGCGATCTCGGCGCCGCGGATATCGCGCAGCTGACGGCTGCGAGGATCCAGCTTGACTATATCGACAGTGTCTCCGTCCTTGCGATGGAGGAGAATCTCTCCATCCACGATCTTTCCCGGTGGAGACTGTATGAGCCTCATCACCGAGCGAAAGGTGACGCTCTTTCCGCATCCGCTCTCGCCGACCACACCCAGAGTCTTTCTGCGTCCTACGGCGACATTTACACCGTCAACCGCTTTCACAACCCCTCGTTCAAGAAAGAAGTAGGTTCTCAAATCTCGAAGTTCGAGGATCGTGTCGTCAGCGCCACCATCTTCGATTTTAGCCGCACGCGACGGCGCCTGCCGACTCACAGTCATGGACATGCAGTTGCCCGGCGGCTCGCAACCGGCGGGAAAAAAGTGATTGAGAAACGCAAGTGTGGCGGGCCCGGCCCTGGTCAGAGACGAAGAGGGGGTAGACTCGCCTCGCAGTCACGTGTTCGTGAACAAGGCTCTACGCCAAAATTGCATCGGCCATATTTACAGGCCGGGAGCGGGAGAATTGTAGCGACTACAGGATCAGTTGTCAATTCTCAGGGCACACGAAACGCAGAGGAAGAGTGGGTTCGGTCAGATCTTTGGAAGAACTGGGGGCGGCTGTGGGCGCGTAGGCGCCGGGGGGTACCGCAGGATGCGGTGGTCGGAGATTGGTGTTTTGACCCGTGCCTCAAGTAGGGAATTGGCTGGCCAGTGCGGGGCGGGTAACTGCAGACTGAGGTGGAAGGTGAGGAAAAATCCCTGCAGATGAATCTGTTTTCGGTGAGACTTGAATTTAAGGCATCCTGGCAGCCACCATACCAGATTCCAGAATGAATCATATAAGGTTGATGTAAACCGGTTCGGGGATGGCTGTCTAGTATTGGGTTTCGACTGGGGAGGAGGAACGGGGCCATTGCGAGCCGCCAACATCACATTGCGCTCGCACTCGGTGCGGATGGAGCGCCATCGGGGGACGTTGCGGGGTCCCTCCCCCGCATAAGGGAGGGCCGAATGCCCGACCGCCCAGAACTTCGGTGGTCAGAGATCAATCGTCAGTGATCAGTGAAAGCAATGTTTGATGGGTGAGAGGGGTGAAGAGGCAAGAATAGAGAGGTATCTGCGCTCGCCTCGTCCTACGTACCGCGCTGATTTTGGCTTTTCGTTGTGTTCGACTCGGGTCGTTCGTACGGATTTACACCGGGCCGCGAACCGTTCTGCTGCGCCACCAGATTGCCGGGAGCCGCCTCAGTTTTCCCCATGCATTGACATGCGCTCGCCGGGTAAACACATCGTAGTCGTTATTCTCGATGTCAGCGAGAATTGCGCGATAGAATTCGGCTGCTGCCCCGATCGCGAAGCGGCCGTCAGCGTGCAGAAGCCCAATTCCAGGCCATGCCTCTTCGTAGAGTTGACGTGTTCGCCCAATCTGAAAACGCATGAAAGATCGCCAGCGATCATCTACCTGCCCGGCTTCAATGTCCAATTCATCGAGGCCGAATCGATGAAGATCCTCCAAGGGCAGGTAGAGGCGTCCGGCCTCCCAGTCCTCCCCTACGTCCCGCAAAATATTAGTCAGCTGCAGCGCCACACCGAGCTTGAGGGCGTAGGGTATTGCCTCTACACCGGTAAACCCGATGATGTGCATGCTCATCAATCCAACAGTGGCCGCTACACAGTAACAGTAGTTGGTCAAGTCGGCGAATGTATAGTAGCGCGTGTCGGAGATGTCTCGTGCAACGCCCTGGATGAGCTGTTCGGCATAGCGGGATGGGATTCCATACTGGAGTCGAGCGTCTGACCAGGCAAGTGCTACAGGATCGCGACCATCCGCCCTCTGTTTGAGTGTGCGCGACTGCCAGGCAGCAAGCGCGTTGCGCACTGCCTCAGGGTCGCGCCTTCCCGAGGGCGGCTTATCGACTATGTCATCGCTCTTGCGGCAAAACGCGTAAAGGGCGCGCACAGAGCGCCTTTTTTCCTTAGGAAGGAGACGTGACGCGGTAAAAAAGGAACGGCTGTTTACGGCGGTTACAGCTTCACAGAAGTCATAGGCCAAATCCAACTCCTTCTTGTCCTTGACCTTTGGGTGCGGCGGCGAAACATAGGCCTGCCCGGCTTCATACGCGAGAGAGAGCAATGGGCGTTCCCAGTCACGTATTCTCAGAGTCATCAGAGCACCTTTGCTCATCAGTTATCCCCTTCTTCAACTCATCCCTAAGTCACGGATTCTACAATCCCAAACTAATGCATTCAGCGACCAGAGTCAAGGGATCTACCGAAATCGGGAGAAAACCTAACCCATTCTTCTTCCCCCATCAATGCCAGTGGCAGACGGTCCACGAAGGGACCTCTCGGGCTGGCGCATCGAAAAGCTTGGCTCAGAACAACTCCCTGCTTACCGAATCACGGCTTACGCAGTTGACCACAGGAAGTTGGGCTGTAGAGGGAAGCGACAAGCCCCATTTGTGACCAGCCAGAAAGATGCTCTGATGGATCAGACCCCCTCTGTCTCTAACTCCCTCAACTTCCGATAGCCCTTCAGTCTATCTCACAATATCATGTTGTGCAACTTCTGCCAATGATTTCCTGACATTTTGTTTATGTTTTGTACAATATCAGGAATCCAATTGAGGACAGTTTCCTCAGGAAATTCGCATAGGAGCCCTGCACCCGGCCGGCAGTCGCATGTCAACTCCGGATTCTTAACGGGTGCATCCCAGATTTGGGGTGGGAACAGTCTGGCGGGGAATCAGTGCCAGCGGTGGCTGGCGTTGTTTACCGTCTTTGGGCGAGACGCAGTGCAGGCGCCAGGCCTGGCCGTACGGTGGAGTCCGTCAGTTGGGGCGGGTGCGAGGGCAGGCACAGGGCCGGCACCTGCCGGGATCTGATAGGACGGGCGGGACGTGGTCTGGCTGGACACCTTCGATTAGGCACCTGTCACCAATGTCGACACCCGGTCGATGAGGCATGTTGTAGGAGAGGGGGCGTTGGGGG